>NZ_JAUZMY010000021.1:0-134229 GCF_036327455.1 Nocardiopsis codii
GTCCGAGGCCGAAAAGCGGGAGGCGTTCACCGGATGGCTGTACCACTACAATCACCACCGGTTCCACACCGCCATAGGCGGCCCTCCCGCCTCCCGCGTCACCAACCTCTCAGGTCAGTACACCTAGTCGAACTGGAAGGAGCGCTTGGCCAGGCCGTGCCAGAAGCCGTCCACGGTGGACTGCGAGCTGCGGTGGCCGTCCAGGCCCGCGCCCAGGGCGACGAACAGCGGCGCGAAGTGGTCGCTGCGCGGGTGGGCGATCGCGGCGGCCGGGGCCTTGTGCCCGAAGTCGAGCAGGGCGTCGACGTCGTGGTCGGCCACGGCGCGGTTCACCCAGTCGTCGAACTCCACCGACCAGGAGGGGGCCTCCCCGTGCGCCTGGCGGGACATCTCGCGCAGGTTGTGCGTCGTGAACCCGCTGCCGACGATGAGGACGCCCTCGTCCCGGAGCGGAGCCAGGCGGCGTCCCAGAGCGAGGAGCTCGGCCGGGTCGAGGGTCGGCATGGACACCTGGAGGACCGGGATGTCCGCGTCGGGGTACATCTCCCGGAGGGGGACGTAGGCCCCGTGGTCGAGCCCGCGGTCCGGGTCCTGGTGCAGGGTCTCACCCGGACCAGTGACGAGGTCGCGCACCCTCTCGGCGAGTGTCGGCGCTCCCGGGGCGGGATAGGTGACTCCGTAGTAGCGTTGTGGGAAGCCCCAGAAGTCGTAGGTCAGAGGAACTCCGTCCGCCGTCGCGCCGACGGTGAGCGGAGCGTCCTCCCAGTGCGCCGAGACGACGAGGATCGCGCTCGGCCGGGTGAGGCCACCGGACCAGTCGGCCAGCTCCCGGGTCCACCGGGTGTCGTCTGCCAGAGGCGGCGCCCCATGGCTGAGGTACAGGGTCGGCATGCGTGTCGGCCGCGGTGCCATGGAGGTCCTCCTGTGACTGGGACATCGGATTTTGACCAGAACACAATTGAACTCTCAAGTATTCCGGGGGGCATGGGCCCGATGGCCGACACGAGGTGGCTCGACGAGGGCGAACAGCGGACCTGGCGGACCTTCCTGGCCGCCGTCCACCTGTTGGAGGGCTCGCTGGACCGGCAGCTCAGAAGGGACTCCGGACTTCCGCACGCCTACTACCAGGCCCTGGTCGCGCTGTCCGAGGCGCCGGGCGGTGCGCTGACGATGACCGAGCTGGCCGGGCGGTTGAGGTCCTCGCCGAGCCGCCTCTCGCACGCCGCGGCCAGGCTGGAGGAGGACGGGCTGATCCACCGGTTCAAGCGGCTGGGGGACAGGCGCACCACGATCGCCGAGCTCACGCCCCGCGGGCTCAAGGTGCTGCGGGAGGCGGCCCCGGGCCATGTGCACGAGGTGCGCCGGGTGCTGTTCGACTCCCTGACGCAGGAGCAGGTCGACCAGTTGCGCGCGATCTCCGAGGTGATGCTCGGCGAGTTGGACCCCGAGGGGCGGGAGCCGCGGTACGCGGGTCCGAACGGTGCCGGGATCCGGGACTGAGTGGTGGTCCGGCACCTGTCCTGACCGGGGTCGACCGTGTGCGGAGGAAAATCAAGGGCCGACACTCTATGTGTTCGGGCAGATGCGTACTATCATCTGGCTTCCCAGGAAAAGGTTGCAGTCTCAAGTGTTGGACTCGGGCTGCGATCTCCCCTGGGATACCCGCTCACAGAACAGGAATCACCCATGACCGAGAAATCAGTCGTGTCCAGAGTAAGCGACACCACCTCGCTCGTCGCGAGAGCGGTCGTCGGCATCGTATTCATCGCCCACGGTTGGCCGAAGGCGACCGACCTCGAAGGCACCGCCCAGGGATTCGCCTCCCTGGGAATTCCCTTTCCCCAGTTCTCGGCCCTTCTCGGCGCGGGCATCGAGATGGGCGCCGGCCTGGCGCTCGTCATCGGATTCGCCCTGCCCCTCGCCGGACTCCTCCTGGCCTTCATGATGGCCAGTGCCTACTACTTCGCCCACCTCGGTGACGCGTTCATCGGCGGTTACGAGTACCTGGTGGTCCTCGCCGTCACCGCCGTCGCCCTCGGGTTCTCCGGGGGGCGCTACTCCCTGGACCGCGTCATGCCGTGGGGTCGCACCTCGCGGCGGACCCCGGAATCACTACCGGCCTCCTGACAGGGGTGCCCGGTCGCCCGCTGCCGGAGGCGGGCGGCCCGGCCGCCAGGAAATCACACTTTTAACTTACTTAACTCCTTTCACAAAACCTACTTAAGTTCGCACAGTCTCGTGTTTCTGTCCGACGCACATGGTGTTTTGGGGTCGATTGGTAGAATCAACGATAAAGAAAATCCACGTTGACAGCGGGGTCGCGTCACCGGTTCCGTCCGCCGTATTCCGACCCCCTGTGCCGAACGGGAGTACCGTGTCCCCTCTGGCCACTCGACCGAACACCCCTGACTGGCAGCTCCGCGTCACCGACCGGGACGGTACCGCCCTCCACGGGGCGGCGGTACTGGTCGCCCCGGAGTACGCGGTCACCTGTGCCCACGTCGTCATCGAGGCCCTCGGACCCACCGCGGGCCCCGGCAGCACGGTCCGACTGGACGCGCCGCGCGGACTCCCCGGATGGGAGTCCGCCGGCACCGTCCCCGCCGACGGGTGGTGGTGGGAGGGCTCCGCACCCTGGGACGTCGCCGTGCTGCGCCTCGACCGCGCCGCCCCCGGGCCGCCCGCCGCCGTCGCCCGGCACCGCGTCGGGGACCGCGTCAGGGTGCTGGGCTTCCCCAACGCCGAGAACGGACGTTGGGTGACCGGACGGATCACCGGCGACAGCGGCAGCCGGTTCGGCTACACGCAGATCGACGTCGACTCCGTCACCGGCTTCACCGTCCTGCCGGGCTTCAGCGGCAGCGGCGTCCGGGAGGAGAGGGACGACGGCCTCCTGGGCGTCGTCTGCGAGGCGGCCGCGAACGGCAGGGCGGGCTGGATGATCCCGATGGACGGGATCCCCCGGGTGTGGGGGCCCGGACCCGACCGGAGCGCCGCGCCCGACACCGGGACCGCTGTCGCGCTCACCGCCCGTGCCATGACCGACCTGCGCACCCTGCTCTCGCCCGACCTGCGGTTCGACCTCTACGTCGCGCTCGACCCGCGGCTGCGGCGCAGACTCCGCGCGGACCAGGACCTCACGGTCTTCGCCTCGCAGCTGGTCTCCCTCGCCCACGGCGAGTACCGCCTCCTCGGAGCAGTCCTCGACCTCCTCGACGAGCGGGAGGACGGGAGCGCGGGCATGCTCCGCGTGCGCGAGGCGGCGGCGCCGCTCCTGACGGGGCACGACGGGTGAGCAGGTCGGCCGGCATCGAGGACCAGCCCCTGGAGGGCCCGGCCCCGCCCCGGGTGGACGAGGCCGACTACGCCAGGCTGGCCAAGGCCCTGTGCTCGGTCACGTGCGTCACCTCCCCGGAGTACCACGATCTGCTGCTGGGCAAGCTCCCCCGGGTCCGCTCCGGCGTCAACCGCAACGCCGTGCCGGTGGTCTTCACCGACGCGCTGGTCGGCCGGTGCCGGGACAGCCGCCTCCTCGGCGTCCTCATGCGGTGGATCGGCTACTGGTCGGACGACAGCCAGAGCTGGAGGACGGCCTCCCTGATCGCCGAACCCCTGGTGCGGGAGGAGGAGTGGGACCAGGTCAGCCAGGCGATCCCCGAGGCCACGCGGCAGCAGGTCGACACCGTCCGCGAGGAGCTGGACCGGTACGACGCCGCCGCCTTCCGGGAGGACGCCGACCGCGTGCGCGGGTCCCGGCACATCGACCGGACCCCCTCCGACACGGCGTGGCACACGTTCGTGGCCCTGGCCGAGATACCCGGCGCCGGAGGGGAGTCCGCGCTGGTCGAGTTCTGCGCGATCCTGGGCGCCGGGGGCGTGCTGCACTGCGCGGGACTGCTGGAGGGCTGGGGCGGGGGAGCGGTGCCCGACCCGGCCGGCGGGCCCCCCGGGCCCGGCGCCTGGCAGGACGTGCCCGCGCGACTGGTCGTCCACGTCGAGAGGGGCGAGGAGCGGGGCCGCCACGACCTCCGGTACTGGACGGTGCTCCGGGAGCACCGGGGCGACCCTCCCGACTTCTGCGACTCGGGCACCCGGAGGGGCGTCACCCAGGACAGGATCGCCGACAGCGTCGGAGTCCTGCTCGGCCTCGTGGAGGTGGACCACCGCAGGGACCTCCACGGGGGGAGGATGCGGGTGGAACTGGTCGGGGAGCTGGACCTGCTCCGGGAGCTGGAGGCCGACCGCTGGCAGGAGGCGTGCGCCGGGCCGGGCCGCCTGCCGCTCGGAGCCCGAGCGGAGGTGATCTACCGTGCGGCGGAGCTGGAGGTTCCGACGTGGCGTGACTACGACGCGGGTAGGAAGTCCCTGGCCCAGCGGTGGGCGGCCCTGTTCCGGTGCGGCTCGGCGCTCCACCTCGACACGGCGCACGAGGCGGAGACGAAGGAGCGGCTGAGCGGTCGGACTTATCGGGAACCATTGGAGGATCGACTCGTGGACGATAGAATCGCACTCCTCTCCGTCCCCTCCCATTTGGACGACTGTCACCAGTCCGTCCGGTCCGCGATCAGGTTCGGAGTTCCGGTTGTGATGTGGCGTTCCGCCAACAATGGCCGGGGAATCGGACCGTGGCTCAATCTGGGGAAGACGGGACGGGAGGTGACGGTGTCATCAGAGAAAATCCAGGCAATCCCCCAGGTGCTCCACAAGTCCCGTGTCGGGGGCGTTTCGCCGGACGATAGCGGGTACATCGAAGAAAGCTTCGAGGTCGCCGTCTTCTATCACGATTCCCTGCCGGTCCTCCCCGACCCCACGCCGCTGGCCGCCAGCAGTATCCGTACCGCCCCCTGTTGACCGAGGCTCGAAGGGCTCGCCATGACCACATCAGCCGAACCCGGGTCCACCGACTCCGTGCCGGAGTGGTGGGTCTTCCACGGCACAGGTCAGCCGCGTGCGCACCTCGACCTCGCGACACGGTTACCTCCCCCTCCGCAGTGGCGTACCTACGGCGGGGCGTTGAACTCCGGTTCGGCGTCCCCCTTCTACGAGCCGTCCGCACCCCTCGGTGAGCCGGGGGAGCCGGAGGAGGACGACCCCTCCCCCGCGGAGGGCACACGGCACCTCGGTCCCCTCCACCGCCGTGCCGGCCCGGTCCCGCTCGGCCCCCACCGCAAGCACCTCCTGGACAAGGTCAACGCGGCGATCCACCTGCGCAGGCCGCTGCTCGTCACCGGACCGCCCGGGGTGGGCAAGTCCAGCCTGGCCCACCAGATCGCCCGCGAACTCAACCTCGGCAGGACGCTCCGCTGGGCCGTGACCAGCAGGAGCACCGTGCGGGACGGCCTGTACTCCTACGACCCGCTCACACAGATCCACGACCTCAACCTCGAGAACGCCCACCGCCGGGCCACGGGGCAGGCGCCCGACCGGCGCTACGCGGGCGACGGCGACGCCCACCTGCGCAGCAGCGCGGAGGCGATCAGCCGCTACCTGGCCCTGGGCGCCCTGGGCACCGCGTTCCTCCCCACGAGGACCCCCCGTGTCCTGCTGATCGACGACTTCGACCTCGGCGACTTCGACCTGCCCGGCGACCTGCTCGACCTGTTCGAGAACGGCGGCTACCGCATCCCCGAGCTGACCAGGCTGTCGGGGGTGGCGCCGACGATCGAGGTGGCCACCGACGACCCCGGCCGCACCGTGCCGGTCTCCCACGGTGAGGTGCTCTGCTCCGCCTTCCCCATCACCGTGCTCACCTGCAACAGCGGACGCGACCTCCCGCCCGCGTTCATGCGGCGCTGCATCCCGGTTCGGATGGGCCTTCCCGACGAGCACGAGCTGCTCGCCGCCGTGGCCGGACACTTCGGGGGCGATGTGCCCGCCGGGGCGCGACTGCTGGTGACCGAGTTCCTGGAGAGGAGCGGGAGCGGGCACGAACTCGCCATCGACCAGCTGCTCAACGCCGTGCACCTGGTCGGCGCGCTCGGTCCGGACGAGACCGGTCCCGAGGGGGAGCAGGTGCGGGAGCTCTCGGAGCTGCTCTGGCACCGGTTGACGGAAAGCCCGGGATGAGTTCGGGGCGGGATCCGGGGAGCGAGGGCCCCCGGGTTACAAGCGACGCGGGCGGGTCTCCACCCCGGGGGTTCGGACTCACCGCCACCGACCTGGCGGACGCGATCCATCTGGCGGCCCTGTGCGACGCGAGCGCGCGGCGGGCCCCGCGGACGCACCGCCTCGGTGAGGACCCGGGCGGCCCCCCTGGCGACGCCGGCCACGAGGACGGATCGGAGCCGTGGCCGCCGGCCCCGGACCGGGGCGCCGACCACGGGTACGTCCGCCCCCCGGACGCCGGGTCCGCCGTCGGCGCGGGAGGCGCCGTGCCGACGGGCCGGAAAGGACACGACCCGCCGGCCGCGGAGCGGCCGGAGGGGCCGGGGCCGCCCCCCGGCTCCGGGCCCGGGAGGGGGACCGAGCCGCCCGAGTTCGTCCAACCGGTCCTGGAGGGGCGGCAGGACCTGGTCGCGGCGCTGTCGCCGTTCAACCTCAAGACCCCGCAGGGCGTGGCCGACCAGGTCGATCCGGAGGGCACCGCGCGCGGCTACGCCCGCTCGCTGCTGGACAGCCTCCACTGGTCGGACGGCGAACGCGAGCGCGCCGGTGTCCCCGTCGTGCCGGTACTCCGGGCACGCGAGCGGAGGGCGGTGGACCTGACCCTGCTGCTCGACGAGGGCGTCACCATGCTGTTCCAGCGGGGCCTGGCGGGCGAGTTCGCCGGGCTCCTCCGGGACAGCGGGGTCTTCCGGGGGGTGCGCACACTGCACTTCGACTCCGAGCGCACGGGGCGGCCGGTCCTGAGGGACGCCCAGGGGCGGAGCCGCAGGCTCGGCGGGCGCCGCCCGACCGGCGCGCACGTCACCCTCATCCTCACCGACGGGCTCGGCGGCGCCTGGAGGGACCGGGGCTTCCAGGAGTGGGTGGCGGGAGCCGCCGGGGACGGCGCCCTCGCGATCCTGCACCTCCTCCGTCCCCGGCTGTGGAGCCGTGGCGCCATCACCACCCTCCTCACGGAGCTGGGCGTGTCCTGGCCGGCCGCGGCCGGCGCCCCGAACACCCGGTACGTGCGCCAACGGACGCTCGCGGACCTGGTCGCCGAGGAGGACGAGCCCGCGGCGGGGGCCCTGGTCCCGGTGCTGCCGCTGAAACCGTCCGCCATCCACGAGTGGGCGTCGTTCGTGATGGGCCTGGGCCGCTCGCGGCTGTGGGCGCACACCGCGGAGTTCCCCGGGCGGCCCGGACCGGTGCTGCCGGAGGCGCCGGACGCCGGGACCGGCGAGGGGTTCGACGCGGACCAGGAGGTCCTCCGCTTCCAGAGGGCGGCGACCCCCGAGGCGTTCGACCTGGCAGTGGCGCTGTCCGCCGTGCCGCTGGACCCGCGCCTCGTGGAGGCCGTGTGCGAGGACGTGATGGGCAGGGCGACGCCGTCCGAGCTGACCGAGGTGTTCTTCAGCGGGCTCGTGAGGATGAGGGATCCCTCCGAGCACGGAGAGGTCCGGTGGGACTTCCGTGAGGGCGTCCGCACGTCCCTCCTGGCCCGGGGAGGGCGGGTGTCCGACATCCGCCGGATGCTCGGCCTGGCGGCGGAGCGCCTGCTGCGGGTGGACCCCTGGTTCGGCGACCTCGCGAGGATGCTCAAGGGTGAGCACGTGGTCTCGCCGACGAACACGGTGACGTCGCGCCCGTGGGTGCGGTTCATGCTCCCGGCCGTGGAGAGCGCGGCCCTCGTCCGCCGATATTCGGCTCCTATCAGAGAGTACGCGGAAGCGGCCCGAAACAACGGATATCGGGATTCTGTCGCGTCAGAGGTCTGGGCCCGGACCGCCCCTGGTTTAGGATTGTCACAGGTTCCCGGATCTGCGCAAACGAGCAAGAGCGACAACAGGAAGACACGGAATACCGCATCCTTTTCTGATCGGTCGGGTGAAACGCCAATTATGTCTACAAACCCGTCAATTGGGGACAGAATGAACGATTCTGGCGAAATTCACACCGGCCACACGAGCAGATCGTCCACCAGCGGTCGGCCGCTGAGCGCTGTCTGGGTGCAGGTTCCCCGCAAGAACAGCGCCTTCACGGGACGTGAGGAGCTGCTCTCCGCGCTGAGGGCCCAGCTCCTCACGGGACAGCGCCAGGTCATCACCGCGCTGAACGGCATGTCAGGGGTGGGCAAGACCGAACTCGCGAAGGAGTACCTGCACAGGTACGCCTCCGAATACGACCTGATCGTCTGGATCCCCTCCGCCCACAGCAACCAGCTGCGCGAGAGCTTCTCCGTGCTGGCGTCCCGCCTCAGGCTGGACAGCGCCGGTGCGGGCAGCGGTCACGTCGTGGAGGACGTGCTCGCGGCACTCCACCAGGGCGGGCTCTTCCAACGCTGGCTTCTCGTCTACGACAACGCGCAGGCCCGGACCGAACTGGAACAGTATCTTCCTGTCGGGGGCGAGGGGCACGTGATCATCACTTCTCGGGACAACAGTTGGACCGTGGCGGGGGGTGACGCCTTCCTGGCCGTCCAGGAGTTCGAGCGCAAGGAGAGCATCGAACTCCTCAAACGGCGGGGACCCGCCACCCTCACCGACGACGAGGCGGACGCCCTCGCGCGCGAGCTCGGCGACCTCCCGCTGGCGCTCAACCAGGCGGCGGTGTGGCTGCACGAGAGCGGTATGGCGACCGAGGAGTACCTGCGCCAGTTCGCGGACAAGAGCGAGGAGATGCTCGCGCTGCTGCGGCCGGACGGAACGTACCCCGTGGCGGTCGCCGCCGCGTGGAACGTCTCCCTGGACCGGTTGGCCATGACCAACCCGGCCGCGCTCCAGATGCTCCAGCTCTGTTCGTTCATGGCGACCTCGCCCATCCCCCGTGCCCTCTTCAACCACGCGCGGGGCATCGACGGCCCGCCGGAGCTGCGGGCCGCGCTGGAGGATCCGGCCAAGCTCGGCATGGCCATCCGTGACATCGGGCGCAACAGCCTCGCCCACATCGACCACCAGCGCAACACGATCTCCCTGCACCGGCTGGTGCAGCGGGCGGTCCAGGCCCCCATGGGCGAGGCGGAGCGCGAGGAGATGCGCCACTGCGCGCACCAGCTGCTGGGCCGCAGCGACCTCCAGGACGTGTCGACCGACGCCGGTCGCTTCACGGACCTGCTCCCGCACGTGTGGGCGGCCCAGGCCTGGGACTGCGAGGACCCGTGGGTGCGCGCCGTCGTGGTCCAGATGTGCCGGATGGCGCTGTTGCGCCAGGAGTTCGACGACGCCCGGCGCCTGGGCGACACCGCGTGGGCGTGGTGGCGCGAGCACCTGGGGGAGAACCACCCGTCCACCCTCAGCATGGCGGTCCAGGTCGCCGTGGCGATGCGCGGCCAGGGCCACCTGGCGGAGGCCCTCCAACTGGGGGAGTCCACCCTGGCCACGCTGCGCGAGCTGCAGAACCCGGAGGACCCGGAGACCCTGGAGGCGGAGATCGAGCACATCCGCAGCCTGCGGTTCGTCGGCAGGTTCCGGGACTCGCTCACCGCCGCCGCGGACGCCTACCACCGCCGGGTGCGCCTGTTCGGCGAGGAGGACCCCCACACGCTGCTCACGGCCCACTTCCGGGCCTTCAACCTGCTGCTCAGCGGTGACCCGGCGGCTTCGGCCGAGCAGTACCGCGACACCCTGACCCGGCTGGAGATCGTCTTCGGCCCCGACCACGGGCGCACCCTCGGCACCAACAACGGGTACGCGGAGGCGCTGATGGAACGGGGCCTGTACCGGGAGGCGGAGGCGATCCAGACCAACCAGGTCGAACGGGTCACCAGTCTGCTCGACGAGGACGACCCGGGGATCCTGAGCAACGTGCGGACGCTCGCCGTCATGCGCCGTCGGATCGGGCGCCACCGGGAGGCCTTCGCCCTCTCCGAGAAGGCCTGGCAGCGCTTCCGGATCAAACAGGGCGCGGACAGCAACGACACCATGTACGCGGCTCTCGTGCACTCGATGTCCCTCAGCGCGGTCGACCAGCACGACGAGGCCCTGGAGCTGGCGCAGACCACCGGTGAGCGCTACGTCAAGCTCCTGGGGGACCAGCACCCGTACGTCGGAGCCGCGAACATCAACCAGGCGATCATCCTGCGCCGCCTCGGCAGGGTCGCCGAGGCGCGCGAGCTGGACGAGCGTGCACTGGTGCTGTTCCGGGAGCGGATCGGCGGCCACCACCCCAGTGCGCTCTCCTGCCTGGTCAACCTGGCCAACGACCACTTCCTCACGGGGGACGTGGCGGGGGCCCGGGAACTCGACGAGGAGGCGCTGGCCGGGTGCACCAGGGAACTGGGGCCGAGGCACCCGCTGACCCTCCTGGCCCGCCGCAACCTGCTCGTGGACCGCAGGGCCCAGGGGGAGGACGTCGACCCGGAGTTCATCGAGGTGGAGGACCAGTACCGGGAGGCGATGGGTGCCGACCACCCCGCGACGCTGAGCATCCGCAAGAGCGTGCGCGGCGACGCGGACATCTACCTCGCCCAGATGTGACCGCAGTGGTCCGGGGGCGACCCCGGACCACGCCCGGTCAGGCGCGGTCGGCGAGCCGGAGCAGCGTGACCCACTGGTGTACGGGCAGGGCGAGCTCCACACGGTCACGGTGCGTGGAGTCGCGGATTCCGACGACGACGGGTTGGCGCAGAACCACCTCGACGCACGAGTTGTTCACTCCGCCGCTGTGGCTCGACGTGCGCCACTGCCCGGGCTCCCGTCCCAACCCCCTCACGAGAGCACCCGTCCGGGATGTCTTTCCTGGTTGTTTCTACGCACGCGGCGGCCTCGATTCTTCCGGTCCGACCATTGGTCGCTCCTGTTTCCCGTGCGGCCCTGTCAGTTCGACCCGGTCCGACTTCGGATCTCCCATATATTCTGCTGACTTTCGAACCGACTTGTACATGCCCACTGGGGTAGTGATCATGTTGTCCGGATGCATCCATCCTCGGACTGTTCATAAAACGATGCTTCCAGAACGTTTCCCGTTCGTCGGGCCGAACACAGCGGACAGGAAGTGTGAGGAGATTTCCGAAGTGTCCTGTTCAGTGGGGGTTCGGTGTTCCCCGGTGCCACTGAGGCCACGGCGTCATCGGAGGTGAGCGCGTGTCGGAAGGTAAAGCTTTTCGGTGGTCCTGACCGGAATCGCGCCAGCTCGCGGTGGTCCCAAAGTGGCGTTGCCCGGGAAAGAGCCGGGACCCTCGGGTCCGCGATGGCGAAGGCCTTGACCGGTGGAAAGCGGGCGGACGTACCGGGATCTATAGGGAGAACTTCGCGAAGTCGGACCGAAGGGGAGTTTCTGCAGGTAATCCATTGTGAGTGCGTCCGGTCGGGGCGGGTTGCCACTTCTCCAGGGAGGCGGAGGGATTGGTGTTCTCCTGGTCCGGCCCGGGAGTGCGGGAGGGAAGCGGTGTGAATCCGGGCAGAACGCGCAATTCCGCCGGTGGCGGAGTCCACGGCGTGTCGGCCGTGCACACCGGGGACGCCGCCCTCCACCGGTGACCGCCCGGACGGAGCCCCGAGGAACCGGCGGAGGGGCCGGGTCCCGTGGCCGCGGTCGACCTCGTGTCCCAGGGGACCGCCTGCCCCGGGAGCGGACCGGCCCCGTCGCGGCCCGTCCGGCAGGCGGGGCGGCCGGACACCTCCACCGGACAGGTGGCGGAGCGGTTCCGACACCGCGCCCCGACCGCGCGGAGACGCCGCGGGGGGCCGCTCCGCGCCTCCCGCCGCGGGAGTCGCGGGGCGTCCGGCCGTGCGCCGCCGTCCGCGGTGGCCCGAAACACTGCCTACCATGCTGGACATGCGCATTCTCGTGGTGGAGGACGACGATCGGGTCGCCCGTGGCCTGGTGACCGCCCTACGGGCGGCGTCCTTCGACGTCCAGCGGGTCGCCACCGCCGAGCGCGCGCTCACCGCACCCGCCGCCGACGTGGTCCTTCTCGACCTCGGCCTCCCCGACGCCGACGGCATCGACCTGTTGCGCAAGCTCCGGGAGCGGCCCCAGACCGCCATCATCGCCGTCACCGCGCGTGGCGAGGAACGCGACCGTGTGCGCGGGCTGCGCGCCGGGGCCGACGACTACGTGGTCAAGCCCTTCGGCGTCGCCGAACTCCTCGCCCGGATCGACGCCGTCCTCCGTCGCACCCGACCGGCGCGGGCCGAGGCCGTCGAGGCCGAACCCCCGCTCACGGTCGGCGCGCTCACCGTCGACCCCGACTCCCGCGAGGCGCGGGCCGCCGGCCGGGAGCTCCAACTGACCCGCAAGGAGTTCGACCTGCTCGTCCTGCTGGCCTCCCGCTCCCCGTCGGTCGTCGCCCGCGACCAGATCCTCGACCAGGTGTGGGGCGACGCCTGGGAGACCTCCTCCAGGACCCTCGACACGCACATCGCCTCGCTGCGCGCCAAGGTCGGCCGCGCCGTCCGCATCCGCACCGTGCGCGGTGTCGGCTACCTCCTCGACGGGGCCTGACCGTTGCTGCGGCGCCTGCTCGCCATCCTGCTCCCGGTCGCGTTCGTGATCGTCGCCGCCGTGTTCGTCCCCCTGGGCACGGTCATCGCCCAGCAGCGCACCCAGGAGGTGTACGTCGACAGGCTGGGGGACGCCGGACGGTTCGCCGCCCTGGCCCGCACCGCCCTGGAGACCGACCGGCTCGACCCCCTCGCCCAGGAGATGGTCCGCTACGAGGAGCTGTACGGCATTCCGGCGCTCGTGGTCGCGCCCGACGGCCAGGTCATCACCGGCTCCGGGGACCGGCACCGGATGCGCGACGTCCTCGACGAGGTCCCCGACCCGCGGACCATCCGCGCCGCGATGGCGGGGGAGCGCCCGGCACCGCCGTCCACCGTGTGGCCGTGGAACCCCGAGCCCCTGGTGGTCGCCGAGCCGATCGGGCGCGACAGCGAGGTCGCGGGCGCGGTGGTGGTGGTCGCCCCCACCCAGGCGCTCGACGCCGACACCCTCCAGGTCTGGGGCCTGCTCGGCCTGCTCAGCATCGCGCCCCTGACGGTCCTGGCGACGGCGTCCCTGCCGCTGTCGCGTTGGGTGCTCCGGCCCATCCGCAAGCTGGACGCCGCCACGACGGCGGTCGCCTCGGGCGACCTCGACGTCCACGTGGACGCCGAGCGGGGCCCTCCGGAGCTGCGCCGCCTAACCGAGTCGTTCAACACGATGGTGGGGGTCGTGCGCAGGGCCCTGGACCGCCAGCGCTCGTTCGTCTCCGAGGCCTCCCACCAGCTGCGCAACCCCTTGGCCAGCCTGCGGTTGTCCGTGGAGAACCTCGCGCCGCACCTGGACACCCCTGAGGCGCGGGAGGCCCACGAGGTCGCCGTCGACGAGGCGGCGGTCATGCACAGGATGCTGAACTCGCTGCTGGCCGCCACGCGGCTGGAGAGCGTCACCGGGACCGAGGCCGTGGAGGTCGCCGAGGTCCTGGAGAGCAGGGTGGAGCGCTGGAAGGCGCTGGGCGCGGCCCGCGGCATCACCGTCGGCACCGAGGTCCCCGCCGGGGTCCGCGTGTACGCCCCGGCGGGCGGCCTGGGCAGCATCCTCGACGAACTGGTCAGCAACGCCATGCGCCTGTCCGGCGGCACCCGGGTGGTGGTGGAGGCCGTTCCGGGCGACCCCGTGAGCATCAGTGTGCTCGACGACGGCGACGGGCTGCCGGAGGACCAGTACACGGCGGCCCTGGACCGGTTCTGGCGTTCTCCGCAGCACCAGAACACGGAGGGCACCGGTCTCGGCCTGGCGATCGTCGCCGACCTGGTCCGGGAGGCCGGTGGACGGCTCACGCCGGGCCCCGGCCTGCCCGGGGGCGAGCGCCGCGGGTTCGGCGTGGTGATCACGCTCCCGCCGGTGCGCGACACCGGGGACTGACCGGTCGGACGGCACTCACGGCCCGCCGACTCAGGCCGGCTTGTTGTCCCGGTACCAGCGTTCGGAACCGGGGTGCAGGGGCACGACACCGGTGGAGATGCCGGTGCGCACGTTGATCTGAGCGGCCTCGGGGCGCTGGGCCGCCAGCCGCGCCTGACCCCGGTAGACGGTGTCGGTGACCCGGTACGCCAGGTCGTCGTCCAGGTCCGCCCGGCACAGCAGCAGGTTGGGGATGGAGATGGTCGGGCAGGCCGGGACCTCCGAGTAGGTGGTCGCGGGGAGCGTCGCCGGAAAGTAGGCCTCCGGGTAGACGTCGGCCATCACGTCGGCCGTGTCGGCCAGGTCGATCAGACGCACCGCGTGCCTCTCGGCGAGCTCGGCGACGGCCGGGGTCGGCAGCCCGGTCAGCGAGAACATGGCGTCGATCTCCCCTGCGGACAGGGCGTCGGCGGAGGCGGCCTGGTCGAGCCGGACGGACTCCACGGTCAGCCCGGTCTCCTCCAGGATCTCGGCGACGGTGAACTCGGTGCCGGAGTTGACCGACCCCACCGACACGCGCAGGCCCTCCAGGTCGGAGAGTTCGCGCACGGGCGAGTCGTCGAGGACGACCAGGTGGACGAAGCTGTCGTAGAGGCGTCCGACGGCTTTGAGCCTGGCGCCCGCGCCGGTGTCGTCCTCGTACGACAGCACCGCGTCGAGGCTGGTGAAGCCCAGGTCGGCCGCGCCCTCGTCCAGCAGGTACAGGTTGTCGAGGGAGGCGCCGGTCTGCACCGTCGCCACCTCCAGGCCGGGCAGCGCCTCCTGGAGCAGGATGGCGAACTTCGCGCCGATCTCCCGGAAGACCGCGCCGGGCGGCCCCGTGGCGACGACCAGCTCGGTGATCCCGTACTCGGGGCCGCGCGAGCAACCGCCCACGGCCGCGGCGACGGCTGCCCCCGCCGCGCTCAGCAGCACGGTGCGCCGGTTCGGTCCCATCGGATACATGCATGCAGCTTAGGCAGGACGGACGGTGGCCGGGGACGGTGTGTGCCGCGGGGAGCGCCGTCCTCGGTCCGGGGCGCCGGCGCCCGCCGGGCGCGGGGCCCGCGGATTCCGACGCCCCGGCCGCCGGGCCCCGTTCGTGACGCCCCGCGCACGCAGGTACGAAACACGCGGAAACACGGGGAAACCCAGGCTTCACGGGGAGGCAGGGCCGTCGAAACACGTCCTTCCTAGCGTCGGGCCCCATGGACACACCGATGTATACAGAGGCGGATCCCGTCCCGGAGGCGTCCGTCCGCGGCGGGCGGCGGACGGGAGCGCGGGCGGAGGGGACCGCCACCTCGCGCCGGGACCGGGTCTACGCCCTGATGCGCGAGGAGGTCCTGAGCGGGCGTATCGCGCCCCACACCCGGTTGGGCGAGGTGCGGCTCGCCGAGCGCTTCGGCGTCTCCCGCACCCCCGTGCGCGAGGCGCTCGCCCGCCTGCACTCCGACGGCCTGGTCGAGCGGCGCGAGAACGGCTTCTACGCCACCGTCCCCAACCTCGCCGAGCTCCGCGACCTCTACGAGCTCCGGGTCACCCTCGAACTCCGCGGCATCTCCCGCGCCATCGAGGACCCCACCGTCCGGCACGACCCCGAGATCCTCCTCGTCGAGCTGGATCGGTGGGGGAAGCTCCGCGCCGACCCGCCCGCGCCGGACCCCTCCTTCGTCCTCCTGGACGAGGAGTTCCACGCCGCCCTCTCCCGCGCCTCCGGCAACCGCGCCCTCACCGACTCCCTCGTCTCCGTCAACCAGCGCATCCGCCGGGTCCGCATGTACGACTTCCTCACCGGCGACCGGATCACCTCCACCATCACCGAGCACATCCAGATCACCGAACACCTCGTCGCCGGCGAGCTCGACTCCGCCTACCGCGCCATGCACGAGCACGTCGGCGCCTCCATGGAGGTCGTCCTGGAGCGCGCCCGGCGCGCGCTGACGCAGATGGCCCTCCACTCCGACGCCCGCTGACACGGGCGCCCCGCCGCACCACGCCCCGCCGCACTGATCATCGGACCAAGGAGAGCCACCGTGTTCGACTCCGTGCTCGTCGCCAACCGCGGCGAGATCGCCTGCCGCATCATCCGCTCCGCCCGTGAACTCGGCCTGCGCACCGTGGCGGTGTACTCCGACGCCGACGCGGGCGCCCTCCACACCCGGCTCGCCGACGAGGCCGTGCGGCTCGGACCGGCCCCGGCCGCCGAGAGCTACCTCGACGTCGAACGCGTTCTGGCGGCGGCCTCGGCGACCGGGGCGGGGGCCGTACACCCCGGTTACGGGTTCCTGTCCGAGAGCGCGGAGTTCGCCCACGCCGTCGAGGCCGCCGGCCTGGTGTTCGTCGGACCCGAGCCCCGCCACCTGGAGGAGTTCGGCGACAAGCACACCGCGCGCAAGGCCGCGGCCGCTGCCGGGCTCCCCATGGTCGCGGGCAGCGAGACCCTGCCCGACGTGGAGCAGGCGGTCACCGCGGCCGAGCGCATCGGCTACCCCGTCATCCTCAAGTCCACCTCCGGCGGCGGAGGGATCGGTCTGCGTCCGTGCGCCGACGAGGAGGCCCTTCGCGCGGCCTTCGACCAGGTCAGCCGGATGGCCGCGACCCACTTCGGCGGCGGGGGCGTGTTCGTGGAGCGCTTCGTCTCCCGTGCCCGCCACGTCGAGGTCCAGGTGTTCGGCGACGGACGCGGCAACGTCGTCACCCTGGGGGACCGCGACTGCTCCCTCCAGCGCCGCAACCAGAAGGTCGTCGAGGAGGCCCCCGCCCCGGGGCTGCCCGACGCGCTGCGCGCCGAACTCCACCGCACCGCCCGCGACCTGTGCGCGGGCGTGTCCTACCGGAGCGCCGGGACGGTGGAGTTCGTCTACGACGTCGAACGCGGCGAGGCCTCCTTCCTGGAGGTCAACACCCGGCTCCAGGTGGAGCACCCGGTGACCGAGGAGATCACCGGGGTCGACCTGGTCGCGTGGATGCTGCGCCTGGCCCGGGGCGAGGACGTCCTCGCCGACGTCCCCCCGGACGGGCCGGTGCGCACCGGACACGCGGTCGAGGCCCGCGTGTACGCCGAGGACCCCGCCCACGACTTCCGGCCCAGCTCCGGTCTGGTCACCCGCTTCGAGACCCCGCCCGGGGTGCGGGTGGACGGCTGGATCGAGGCCGGACAGCGCGTCACCAGCGACTACGACCCCATGCTCGCCAAGGTCGTCGTGCGCGGCACCGACCGCGCCGACGCACTCGACCGGCTCGGCGACGCCCTCGCGGAGGTGCGCGTCGACGGCCTCCAGACCAACCTGGGCCTGCTGCGCGCCCTGGCCGGCCACGCCGACGTCCGCGCGGTCGGGCACACCACCGCCACGTGTGCCACGGTCGGCGACCCGGAGCCCCGCGTCGGGGTGGAGCGTGCCGGAACCCTCACCACCGTCCAGGACTTCCCGGGACGCACGGGCTACTGGCAGGTCGGCGTTCCGCCGTCGGGCGCCATGGACGACCTGTCCCTGCGCCTGGGCAACCGCGCCCTGGGCAACCCGGAGGGCGCACCCGGCCTGGAGTGCACCATGGAGGGCCCGGCCCTGCGGTTCTCCGCCCCGTCCACGGTGTGCGTCACCGGGGCACCCGCCGACGTCACGGTGGACGGGGAGCCGGTCGCCCAGTGGGAGCCTGTGGAGGTCCCCGCCGGAGGCCTGCTCGACGTCGGTCCGGCCCGGGGACCGGGCATGCGCACGTACGTGCTGGTCCGCGGAGGGCTGGACGTGCCCGAGTACCTGGGCAGCGCGTCCACGTTCACGGCCGGGGAGTACGGCGGCCACAGCGGCCGCGCCCTGCGCCTCGGGGACGTCCTCAGACCCGCCCCCGTCCCGGCAGGGGCGCCCTCCCCCCGCCCTGTTCCGGAGGCCGACCGCCCCGACTTCGACGCCCCGCTGCACGCCGCCGCCTCCCCTGACACGGCACCCTCCCCGGAGGCTGCCGGCAGGAACGCCCACTGGGACGTGGAGGTGTCCGAGGGGCCGCACGCCGCGCCCGAGTTCCTGACCCGCGAGGGCCTGGCCGCCTTCTACGCCACCGCCTGGAAGGTTCACCCGCAGTCCGCCCGCAACGGCGTCCGCCTCTCCGGCCCCAAGCAGTCCTGGGCCCGACCGGACGGCGGTCAGGCCGGGCTCCACCCCTCCAACGTCCACGACACCGCCTACTCGATCGGTGCCGTCAACCTCTCCGGCGACACCCCCGTCCTCCTGGGCCCCGACGGCCCCAGCCTGGGCGGGTTCGTCTGCCCCGTCACGGTCGTCACCGGCTCCCGCTGGAAGGTCGGACAGCTCCGCCCCGGCGACACCGTCCGGTTCCACCCGGTCACGGAGGCCGCAGCCGAACGGCTGCACTCCGAGCCGGTCGCGGCCCCGCTCCTGCGCGGCACCGGCTCGGACGGCGACGACGGCGTCCTCGGCCGCATCCAGGCGGGCGAGGGCACGCCCGAGGTCACCTACCGGCGCGGGGGCCACGACAACGTCCTGGTCGAGTACGGGCCCATGGAGCTGGACCTGGGCCTGCGACTGCGTGTCCACGCCCTGATGGCCGCCCTCGACCGGGCCGCGCCCGCCGGGATCGTGGACGTCACCCCCGGGGTGCGGTCCCTGCACCTGCACACCGACCCGGCGGTGCTGCCGCTGCGCACCCTCCTCGGCCTCCTCAGGGAGATCGAGGCCGACCTGCCGCCCACCTCCCGGCTGCGGGTGCCCAGCCGCACCCTGCGCCTTCCCCTGTCCTTCGACGACCCGTCCATCCACGAGGCCGTCGCCCGCTACCGGACGGGCGTGCGCGACGACGCCCCCTGGAACCCCGACAACATCGAGTTCATCCGCCGCATCAACGGCCTCGACTCGGTCGGGCAGGTCCGGGACATCGTCTTCGACGCCTCCTACCTGGTCCTGGGCCTGGGAGACGTGTACCTGGGCGCACCGGCGGCCACCCCGCTCGACCCTCGCCACCGGCTCGTCACCACCAAGTACAGCCCCGCGCGCACCTGGACCCCCGAGGCGGGGGTCGGCATCGGAGGCGCCTACCTGTGCGTGTACGGCATGGAGAGCCCCGGCGGCTACCAGCTCATCGGCCGCACCGTCCCCATCTGGTCGGGGCTGCGCCAGTACGGCCCGTTCGAGCCCGGCACCCCGTGGCTCCTGCGGTTCTTCGACCGGATCAGCTGGTACCCGGTCGGCCACGAGGAACTCCTCGACGTCCGCGCCGACCTGCTCGCCGGGCGCCACGAACTCGAGATCGGGGACGGGGAGTTCGTCCTCGCCGACCACGAACGGTTCCTCGCGGAGAACGCCGGTTCCATCGGGGCGTTCGAGAGGCGCCAGGCCGCCGCGTTCGAGGCCGAACGCCGGGCCTGGGAGGCCGCGGGCGAGTTCGAGGACCGGCCCGAACCCGAACCCGTCGCCCCCGTCGCGCTCGACCTGCCGCCCGGCGCCGCCCTGGTCGAGGCGCCCCTGTCCGCCTCCGTCTGGAAGGTGGACGCGGCGCCCGGCGACACGGTGGAGGAGGGCCAGCCCGTGGTCCGCCTCGAAGCCATGAAGCTGGAGGTCGTGGTCCGCGCGCCCCGAGCGGGAAGGATCTCGGACATCCTCGTCAGACCGGGCCAGCACCTCGACCCGGGGAGCGCCATCGCCGTCATCACGCAAGGAGAACCCGCCTGATGCCCCACCCCACCGACCGCGTCCGCTCCGCCTACCTGCGGATCGCCGAGGCCGACCGGCCCGAGGTATGGATCACCCTGCGTCCGGAGCAGGAGCTGGCCGTGGAGGCCAAGGCGCTGGAGGACCGCCTCGCCTCGGGGGAGGACCTGCCGTTGGCAGGGACGCTCCTGGCGGTCAAGGACAACATCGACGTGGCGGGCCTGCCCACCACCGCCGGCCACCCCGGCTACGCGTACACACCCGGGGCGAGCGCGCCCGCGGTGGCGCGGCTGGTGGACGCGGGCGCGCTCGTGCTCGGCAAGACCAACCTCGACCAGTTCGCGACCGGTCTGGTCGGCACCCGCAGCCCCTACGGCGCGGTCCGCAACGCCTTCGACCCCGACCGGGTCTCCGGGGGGTCCAGCTCCGGCTCGGCCGTGGCCGTCGCCCTGGGGATCGCCGACATCGCCCTGGGCACCGACACCGCCGGTTCGGGGCGCGTACCCGCCGCACTGCACGGCCTCGTCGGTCTCAAACCCACGCTCGGCCTGGTGCCGTCGTCGGGGGTGGTCCCGGCGGCCCGCCCCTACGACTGCGTCACCGTGTTCTCCCGCGACCTCGCCTCGGGGCGCGCGGCCCTGGCCGTGATGACCGGGCCCGACGCCGGCGACCCCTTCAGCCGCGACTGGCCCGCCGACGCCAGGCTCGCCCCGCGCGGGCCGGGAAGGGTGGCGGTGCCCACGGGGGAGGGGCTCGAACCGCTCAGCGCGGCCGAGCGCGCGGCCTTCCACGCCGCTGTGGGCGTGCTGCGGGAGTCCGGGACGGAGGTCGCCGAGGTGGACGTGGCCCCGCTGCTGGAGGCGGCCAGGCTGCTCTACGACGGGGCGCTCGTCGCCGAACGCCACGCCGCCGTCGGCGGGTTCCTGGCCGGGCACCCCGAGGGCGCCGACCCCACCGTGGCCGGGATCATCCTGGCCGCCGGGGACCTCCCCGCCCACCGCCTCGCCGCCGACCAGCACCGGCTGGCCGCCTACAAGGCGACGGCCCGGGGGATCCTGGACGGCTTCGACGCGCTGCTCCTGCCCACCACGGTCGGGCACCCCGCGCTGGCGGAGGTCGCCGCCGACCCGGTCGGCGAGAACTCGCGACTGGGCACCTACACCAACTTCGTGAACCTGCTGGACATGGCGGCGGTCGCGGTTCCGGCGGGGACCGCCGACGGGCACCCGTTCGGGGTCAGCGTCGTCACCCGCGCGTTCGAGGACCAGGTGGCCCTGGACCTGGCGGCCGACCTCGTCGGCGAGGAGCGGGGAGGGGCCTACCCGGAGCCCGGCATCGAACTGGCGGTGTTCGGCGCCCACCTGCGCGGGCAGCCGCTGCACCACCAGCTCACCGACCGGGGCGCCCGGTTCGTCGCGGAGGAGGCCACCAGCGACGACTACCGGATGGTCGCCCTGCCGACCGTTCCTCCCAAGCCCGGTCTGCTCCGCGTCGACGGCGGTGGGGCGTCCGTGCGCTGCGAGGTCTGGCGGATCTCCCCCGCGGGCCTCGGGACGTTCCTGGCGGCGCTCCCCTCACCCATGTCCCTGGGCGCGGTGACGCTGGCCGACGGCCGCACGGTGGTCGGCTTCGGGTGCGACCCGGCGGCGGCCGAGGGGGCGGAGGACATCAGCCACCACGGCGGCTGGCTCGCCTACCGGAGGTCCCTGGAGGGCTGAGGGCCCCGGGAACGGGAACGGGAACGGCCCCCTTCCACAGGTGGAAGGGGGCCGTTCCTCGACGACCGGTGCCGTGCCCCGGGGACCGGGGCGCAGGATCAGCGGCGCGGCCGGCGCCTGCCCCGCGACGGGGGCCTGCTGGACCGGGAGGCCTCCTGGCGGGGCTCCGCCGGAAGCGTCACCGGAACGCCCGTGGGCGTGCGGGCGCCGGTCACCCGGGCCAGCTCCGGGTCCTGCGAGCTGATCTGCGCGGTGCGCGCCTCGATCTGCGCACGGCTCATCAGACGTGCCATCTCACGGCGCTGGTTCGGCAGGACCAGGGTGACCACGTTGCCGGACTCGCCCGCGCGGGCGGTACGGCCGCCGCGGTGCAGGTAGTCCTTGTGGTCGGTCGGCGGGTCGATGTTGACGACCAGGTCCAGGCCGTCGATGTGGATGCCCCGGGCGGCCACGTTGGTCGCCACCAGCGCGGTCACCGTGCCGTCCTTGAACTGCTTGAGGGTCCGGGTGCGCTGCGGCTGCGAACGGCCGCCGTGCAGGGCCGCCGCCCGCACGCCGTTGGCGAGCAGGTGCTTGGCCATCTTGTCCACGGCGTGCTTGGTGTCGAGGAACATGATCACCTGGCCGTCGCGGGCGGCGATGTGCGTCGCCGTGGCCTGCTTGTCGGCGTTGGACACGTGCAGGACGTGGTGCTCCATGGTGGTGACCGCGCCGGCGGTCGGGTCCACCGAGTGCACGACGGGGTCGTTCAGGAAGCGGCGGACCAGGGTGTCGACGTTGCGGTCCAGGGTCGCGGAGAACAGCATCCGCTGGCCGCCGGTCGGCACCTGCTGGAGGATCGCGGTGACCTGGGGCATGAACCCCATGTCGGTCATCTGGTCGGCCTCGTCCAGGACCGCGACGTCCACCTGGTCCAGGGCGCAGTCGCCCCGGTCGACCAGGTCGCGCAGGCGCCCCGGGGTGGCCACGACCAGTTCGACGCCCTGGCGCAGCGCCCGGGCCTGGCGGGAGATCGGCATCCCGCCCACGACGGTGGTCAGGTTGAGCTTCAGCGAGCGCGCGTACGGCGCCAGGGAGTCGGCCACCTGCTGGGCCAGCTCACGGGTGGGGGCCAGCACCAGGGCCAGCGGCTTGTGGGGCTGCGCGGTCCGCCCGTCCAGACGGGCGAGCAGGGCGAGCCCGAAGGCCAGCGTCTTGCCGGAGCCGGTCTGGCTGCGGCCCAGGACGTCGCGCCCGGCCAGCGAGTTGGGCAGGGTCGCGGACTGGATGGCCGACGGCGTCGTCAGGCCCTGGCGGGCCAGGGTCGACTTCAGCGGCGCCGGCATGTCCAGTTCCTGGAACGTGGACACCGGGTCGAGCGCCGGGGTGGTGGAGACGGGGAGGGCGAACTCCCCGGCCGGACGGCCGGAGCGCGCGCCGCCGCCCGAGGGGCGGCCGGAGGGTCGGTGGGGGCGGGAGCGGCCGTAGGAGCCGCCGTGGCCACTGCCTCCGGAGGAACGTCGTTGTCCGTTCACGCGGGACGGATGGTTCATGCGAGCCTTTCGTCGACGGCGCGTGCCGGTCGAGGAAGCCTCTGGGGCTTCGACGTGAAGCATCGGTGGTGCGCCGGAAGATTCTGCGATTTCCACGGCCCACGCGGAGAACACGCTGTGGGGTGGGGTGGTGCGACCGGTGCCTGTCGGAAGTCGACGGCCAGAAAACCGGTCAGGAAAAACATGAAAAAGAGACAGAGGCCCTGCACCCGGAGGGCGGGCCTCTGTCACGGCCGGAGCGCGGGGCTCCGTCAGAGCAGGGTGATGTTCTCAGCCTGGAGACCCTTGGGGCCCTGGGTGGCGTCGAACTGCACGGCCTGCCCCTCCTGGAGCTCGCGGAAGCCGGTGGCCTGGATGTTGCTGTAGTGGGCGAAGACGTCGGGGCCGCCGCCGTCCTGCTCGATGAAGCCGAAGCCCTTGTCACCGTTGAACCACTTGACGGTACCGGTAGCCATGTTTTCTCCTTCGTTCTGGGCAAGGAAAACCGCGATCTGACGGTTTCCCCGTCACCGTGATGACCACCCGAATAACGAACCCTGAAGAAGACCCAGCCTGAAGGCCGAACAACGCAAAATCCAACGGGAATCACAACTGCAACTGGACTGAACCTAGCACACCGTGGTTTCGGTGTCGCGGGAATTGTCGTGTGTGTCAAGGCACGGTCGGACCCGGTATCGACCGTCCCGGTGTGGGCGTTGGACGGTGTCCGCCCCCGCGCCCCGGGGTCACCCCCCTGCCGCGTCGGTGGGGGCCGTGGCGCGCATGAGTCGCCTGTAGTGCCGCGACCGGGCGCCCAGCACGACCGAGGCCAGCAGGGTCGCGATCAGGGACGCGACCAGCACGCCCGTCTTGGCGTGGGCCAGGTGCTCGGGCGAGTCCGCGAACGACAGTTCGCTGATCAACAGGGACACGGTGAACCCGATGCCCGCGAGCTGGGACATGCCGACGATGTCGATCCACTTCAGGCTCGGGTTGAGCTCGGCGCGGGTGAGCTTCGTGGTCAGCCACGAGCCGCCCGCGATGCCGACCACCTTGCCCACGATGAGGCCGGCGATGATGCCCAGGGCCGCGGTGTCCGCGAGGACCTCTCCGACGCCGTCGAAGACCACGCCCGCGGAGAAGAACGCGAAGATCGGCAGGGCCAGCCCCGCGGACCAGGGGCGCAGCACGTGCTCCACGCCGTGGCTGGGGTCGTGCGCCTCTCCCGGCAGCTTCGTGGTCCTCATCAGCAGACCCATGGCCACGCCGGCGATGGTGGCGTGCACGCCGCTCTCGTGCACCAGCCCCCAGACGGCGAGGGCCAGGGGGACGTACACGATCCAGTTCGGCAGCGGGGAGGCGTTGAGCTTCGCGGCGAGGCCCTTGCCGCGCTGGAGGTACCAGAACAGCACCAGGCCGGCGGCGGCGGCCAGCAGCGCCAGGAAGTTGATGCCGGACGTGTAGAACACCGCGATGACGATCACCGCACCGAGGTCGTCCACGATCGCCAGGGTCAGCAGGAAGGTGCGCAGGGCCGGGGGCAGGCCGCGGCCGACGACGGCGAGGATCGCGACGGCGAAGGCGATGTCGGTCGCCATCGGGATGCCCCAGCCCTGGATCGTGTCCGGGGACGTGATGTTGATCGCCGCGTAGATGGACGCGGGCACGATCATGCCGCAGATCGCGGCCACGATCGGCAGCATCGCCCGTCGCGGGTTGCGCAGCTCGCCGTGCACGAACTCCTGCTTGAGCTCGTTGCCGACGACGAAGAAGAAGACCGCCAGCAGGCCGTCGGCGGCCCAGGTCTCGAGGGACAGGTTCAGGTGCAGCGACTCGGGGCCGAAGGTGATCGCGCGCAGGTCCTCGTAGACCGCGCCGATCGGGGAGTTGATCCAGACGAGTGCGACGAGCGCGGCGCCGATGAGGAGGAAGCCGCCGACGGTGTCGCTCCGCAGGGCGTCCGCGAAACGCGTGACGGGTCCCCCGGTCGTGGTGTGCTTGTTCGGGTCAAGGCTCATGTGCGGTTCTCCGGGCATGGGTCGGGGACTCGCCGACCAGTCTTCCCGGCACACCTAGGCGCGGTCACGCCGCGCCCATGCTCGCCGAAGATGGGGTGAATGTCCACTCCAGAGGCCTGTGTCCGTTCCTGGGGGGCGCGCCGGAACGCGTGGAGTACAGTTCATCAGAGGTGTGCCGGGAAGACTGGTCGGCGGTAGCTGTCGCCTATCCGGAAACAACAGGTGTCCGATGTCCGAGTCCAGCCCTCACGGCGCCCACATCTACCGTTCCGCCGCCGGCGCCCGCGCGGTCCGCGCCTGGTGCGAGGAGCGCATCGACGGCTGGCCCGCCCTCACCGCGCTGCCCGACCTCGCCACCTCCCTCGGCCCGACCCGGGCCTTCCAGGCGCCTGGCGGCGGCGCCACCCCCGTGCTCGTCCTCAGCGGGACCAACTTCAACTCCGCGACGTCCGTGGACACCGCGCGGGTCATCGCCGGGGACCGCCCGGTCACCCTCGTCGACCTGCCCGGCCAGCCCGGCCTCAGCATCGGGGTCCGGCCCAGGAGCGACCGTGCGGCGGCGTACGGTGCGTGGTTCGACGAGGTCCTGCCCCTCCTGACGGCGCGGCCCGTCACCCTGCTCACGCATTCGCTCGGCTCCGCGGTGGCCCTGGCGGCGAAACCCTCACCGCTGGTCCACGCCGTGGTGATGATCGGCCCCGCGGGTCTGACGTCGGCGGCCAAGACGTCCGAGCTGATGCGCGCCACCCTGCCGTGGATGATCGGCCCCCGGGACGACAAGAGCACCCGCCTGCTCAACTTCATGAGCGGTCCGGCCTACGTCGCCCAGGGCCCGCACCCCTTCGCCCCGTGGATGACGCTGGTCGGACGCCACTGCCGCACCAGCCTGGCCCCGGGGCCGCTCCCGCTGGAGTGCCTGCGCCCCTGGGAGAACACCCCGGTGGTGGTGGCCACCGGCTCCGACGACGTCTTCTACTCCCCGGCGCGCCTGCACGGACCCGCCCGCCGCTTCCTGGACGCCGACGTCGTCGTCATGGAGGGCGCGGGCCACCTCGCCATGAACGAGCAGCCGGAGCGCGTCGCGGAACTGCTCCGCTCGGTCGACTGACCCCGACACGCGCAAGGGGGGCGGTTCCGCGACCTGCGCGGAACCGCCCCCCCTCACGGGACCGGGGTCAGGCCGGGCCGCCGGAGCTCTCGGGCTCGACCTTGGAGGCGCGGTGGGCCAGGGACACGGCGACGATGGAGATGAGCGCCGTGAACACCAGGTACACGGCGATCGGCACCCACGAGTTGTCGAACCGGGAGAGGAGCCAGGTCGCGATCAGCGGCGCGGTGCCGCCCGCCAGTGCCGCGCCGATCTGGTAGCCGAGGGTGACGCCCGTGTAGCGCACCCGCGTCGAGAAGATCTCCGAGCTCAGGGTGCCGATGGTCGCGGTCACCGGGGCCCAGAACACGCCCAGGCCGATCACGGTGGCCAGGACCAGCAGGGGCACGCTGCCGGTGCCCAGCATGAGGAAGTACGGGGCGGCGAACAGCGCCAGGAGGACCGCGCCGACCAGGTAGACCCTCTGGCGGCCGAAGGTGTCCGAGAGGCGTCCCGCCAGCGGGATGCACACGGTCGCGACGATCGCGCCGGCGGTCACCGCGTTGAGGGCGGCCGTGTTGTCGAAGGACAGCGTGCCCGTGGCGTAGCTGACCACGAAGGTGCCGAAGATGTAGAACGGCGCGGTCTCCACGACCTTGGCGCCGACGGCGACCAGCACCGCGCGCCAGTGGAAGCGGAAGGTCTCCACGACGGGCAGTTTGGCGACGTTCCCCTCCTCCTTGGCCTTCTGGAAGGACGGGGTCTCGTCGATGCCGGAGCGGATCCACAGGCCCAGGAGCACCAGCAGGACGCTGCCGATGAACGGCACACGCCAGCCCCACGCCTCGAACTGGGCGTCGGGCAGCAGCGACATGAGGGTCAGGGCGAGGCTGGCCAGCAGCATGCCCAGGGTGATGCCCATCTGCGGCACGCTGCCGAAGAAGCCGCGGCGCTCCTTGGGCGCGTACTCGTAGGCGAGGAGCAGGGCGCCGCCCCACTCGCCGCCGATGCCCATGCCCTGGACGATCCTCAGCAGGACGAGGAGGACCGGGGCGAGGACGCCGATGCTGTCGTAGGTGGGCAGCAGGCCGATGCACATCGTCGCGCCGCCCATGAGGGAGAGCGTGATGATCAGGGTCTTCTTGCGGCCGATCCGGTCGCCGATGTGCGAGAAGACCACACCGCCCAGCGGACGGATGAAGAACGTCAGCGAGAAGGTCAGGTACGACAGCATCAGCGAGACGAGCGGGTCGTCCGACGGGAAGAACAGCTTGTTGAAGATCAGGGCGGCTGCGGTGCCGTAGAGGAAGAAGTCGAACCACTCGATCGTGCTGCCGGTCAGGCTCGCGATGAGGACCTTGGCCCTCGGCGGCCGCGCCTGCGTGGTGTCCACGCTCATGTCCAGAGCTCCTGCTTGGGTCGGGGATTTCGCGGGCCGACGAGGGGGAAGGACCGCGAGTATGGCCGGGAGCCTAGGTCCGCGCGGCGCGCACCACCGTTGTCCGAACGCACGACATGAGCACCGCAGCGGTGTCGGTTCCGACAATCAGGGGCCGGGGGAGGGCCGGGGGGCGGCCCCCGTGACCGGGCGGAGACCCCACGGGAGCCGTACCGCGATGCGGCGTGCCCCGGTCAGGCCCTCAGCGTGATCGCCGCGAGGAGCCGCTGGTCGGCGTCGTCGAGGTCGAGCCCGGTCAGCGAGCAGATCCGCCGGACGCGGTGCCGCAGCGTGTTGGGGTGGACGTGCAGCCTCCCGGCCGCCGCCGTCACGTCGCCGAAGGCGTCCAGGAACGCGGACAGCGAGCGGCGCTGTTCGCCGTCCAGCGCGTCGAGGCGGTCGTCGCGCAGCCGGGGCGTGTCGGCGAGGGTGTCGAACAGGTCGCGCAGCACCACCGACGAGCGGACCTCCTCGAACGCGGTCACGCGCCGCTCCGGGCGGTCCGCGACGACGTCCAGGGTCCGGCTGGCCACCTTCTTCAGCGAGGGGACCGCGCGCATCCTCGGGGCGGTCCCGGCCACGGCCGCCTGCACGGGCGTGCCCAGGTTGTCCCGCAGGACCTGCACCAGCTCGCCGGTCCACGCGGCAGGGGACCGGCCGGTGGTGGCGGGGAGCAGCACGTACAGCAGTCCGCAGGCGGGGATGACCAGGGCGTCCCTCCGGTAGGCCGCCGCGTACACCGAGGTGATCTCCGCCGCCTGGTCGAGCCGCCAGGGGAGGTCGGCCTCCGGGCCGCGCAGGGCGAGGGCGACCACCGAGACCGGGGTGGAGGGGTCGGCCCCCAGGTGGCGTGCGAGCGCGTCGGTGTCGAAGGCGCCGGTCAGCAGGCCGACGGCCAGCTCCTCGGTGTCCCGCCCCGTGCTGCGCGCCCCGCTGTTGGCGCGCATGACGTGCACCGAGGCGAGCCTGGCCGCGCCGTGCAGCACCTGCGCGCTGGCGGGCGCGAGCGGGCGGTCGCCGACCTGGACCCAGATGGTGCCGAGCGCGCGTTCGCCGGCCCTGATGCCCACGACGAGGCGGCGGGCGGCGCCGAGGTCGGGGCGCTCGGCGACCTCGACGACCTCCCCGGCCCAGATGCGCTCGTTGACGCCCCACTCGCGCATGTGCGCCAGGAACGACTCGGGGCAGCCCCGGCCGAGGATGGTCTGCCTGCGCAGTGCGTCGGCGCCCTCGCTGGACGCGGAGTAGGCGAGGACCTGTCCCGCGGCGTCCTCGACGCTGACGATGCCGCCGGTCAGCGTCGCGACCGTCTGGGCGAGGGAGAACAGGTCGCCGTGCCGGGACTCGGTCGGGTCGGCCTCCAGGACGGACCGGGCCAGGGCGGCGAACTCGTCGGGGCCGATGGAGGGGTCCACGGACAGGACGGGCAGGCCGAGGTCGCGGAGCCCGTCGGCGTCGTCCCCGGTGGCGGCCACGGCGCTCGCGCCCTGCCGCTCGGCCCGCACGGCGAGCGCGGTCGCGCCGGAGGGGATGACGACCAGGGCCGCAGGGGGGACGGTGCCGTCCTCGTCGGCCACGACCGCCGTCCGCACGAGCCCGCCGAGCCCACGGGGTGCGGCGACGAGCCCGTGGACGGCGCCGTCGAGTGCCTCCATCAGGGCTTTGACGGTCAGTCCGGTCTTGCTCACGTTCCACTCCGGGGGTCGGTACGCACTGGTGAAGACCATTGTGCGCCTTCGTCCGGTATGCCCGGTGACCTGGCGGTCAGTGACCGGAGGCTGACAGGACCTGGTCGACGGTGTGCGCGCCGACCGCCGTCTCCGTGGGACACGTGTGCCAACGGTGCCATGTGTACCATTGGTTCCATGAGTGAGATGCAGGTGGAGTCCATTCGCCAGGTGCGCGACCACATCGCCGACGTGGTCGACCGCGCGGACAGAGACGACTCGCCCACCGTGATCACCAGACGGGGGCGGGAGGTCGCCGCCGTCGTTCCCATCGACATGCTGCGCCGCTACCAGCAGTTGGAGGAGCAGGAGGTCATGCGCATGGTCAACGAACGCATGGCCAATCCCGCTCCCGGCATTCCCATGGAACAGGTGATGGCCGAGATCCTGGAGGGGCCCGAGTGAGCTATCGGACCGTCTTTCGGCCCGAAGCGCGGGCCGAACTCCGAAAGCTGCCCCGCAACGTCGCGATGACGGTGTTCCGCAAGCTCACCGAACTGGAGACCGATCCACTGGGCTTCGGCAGCACCGCCCTGGTCGGTGACCCGGACGTGCGTCGTCTCCGTGTGGGTGACTACCGGGTGATCTACACGGTGGAGAGGGGCGAGCTGATCGTCTGGGTCGTCCATGTGGGGCACCGCTCCGGCGTCTGCGAGTGATCCGGGCCGCGGCACGGATCGCCCCGGGGCGGTGCGGTCCGGTATGCCCGGCGACCTGGCGGTCAGTGACCGGAGGCTGACAGGACCTGGTCGACGGTGTGCGCGCCGACCGCAGCCAGGAGCGGGTTGTCGGTCGAGGGCGAGGCCATGAGCGACCCGAAGGAGACCGCCCAGGCGCGGGCGCGGTCCCAGGTGGCGGGGTCGACGGGGGAGAGCCGTTCGCGTGCGGCGCGGAACGCCGCACGGCCGGGGGCGTCGAACATCATCCACGCCACGGCCAGGTCGGTGGCGGGGTCCCCCGAGGTCAGGTCGCCGAAGTCCAGGACCGCCGCCAGCCCCGGAGCGCCTCCGGTCGACGCGAGGATGTTGGCGGGGTGCAGGTCGCCGTGGATCCACACCGGCGGGCCCTGCCAGACGGCGGTCGCGGACAGCCGCTCCCACAGGGGCAGGAGTTCGTCCGCGCGCGGGAACGGAGCGCCCGCCAGCCGTTCGCGGACCCGCGCGTCGCGCGAGGCCAGGGGGACGCCCCGGACGGGGTTGGGCGGTGCGTCGCCGGGAGCGGGAACGTGCATCCGGGCGGTGAAGGCGGCCAGCGGAGCGGCGAGGCGCCCGCGCTCGGGGACCGGCAGTGCGGCGGCGACGCGGCCCTCGAACCACGGGATGACCGACCAGGGCCACGGGTAGCCGCAGCCGGGCCGTCCGACGCGCACGGGTGCGGGGACCGGGACTCCGGCGCGCGCGGCGACCGGTCCGAGCCAGCGCTGCTCGTTGGCGGCCAGTGCGGCGGCGCTTCCGCGACGGGGGATCCGCACGGCCAGATCGTCCCCCAGGCGCAGGATGACGTTGTCCCAGCCGCTGGAGTGGAGTGTCAGGGGGAGCCCGGCCAGGTCGGGGTGCTGTTCCCGGAGCAGGCTCCGGACGAGGTCGACGGTGACGGCGACTTCGGCGGCGGGAGTACGCATGCGCCCATCATCCACCGGGGCCCGGAGGGTCGCGCCCGCCGGGTGCGGGGCGGATGCCGGGCGGCGCCCGGCATCCGCGTGCCCGTCGGGGCTCCCGGGAACCCCGAACCGGCAGTGCGAGCCCGTGACCTGCGAGGACCGGCCGGGGCGGGGTGGGGTCCGGCATCGGGAGCCAAGGATGATAAACGCTCCCCGTGCGGGGCACAGGGGTGCACGCACCCCGAAAAGTCAGCATGGCCGTGCCATGGTCGGGAGGGTCGAGCGCGCTTACTGTTACCTGGAACACAAGAGTGTTCCGTTCACCTTTCCAGGGGAGAGAGCATGCTCGACGCCGAGGCGACGACGCTAGGCCGACGTCGGGGCAGTGACTTCGCCCAGCTGTCCCGCCGTATCCAGGAAGCCGGGCTGATGGAGCGGACCCCGGTGTACTTCGCCGTGCGACTGTCCCTGATCGGACTGTCCTTCGTCGGCGTGTGGGCTGCCTTCTTCCTCCTCGGCGACACGTGGTGGCAGGTGCTCACCGCCGTCGCCATGGCCGCCGTCTTCGGGCAGGTCGGCCTGGTCTCCCACGAGCTGGCCCACCTCCAGATCTTCCGGAGCCGACGCATCAGCGAGGTGTGCGGCCGGATCGTGGGCAACCTGGGGATCGGGCTCGGCTACGGGTGGTGGCAGGACAAGCACACCCGGCACCACGCCAACCCCAACCACGAGGAGCTCGACCCCGACGTCCAGCCGGACATCTTCGTGTGGTCCGAGGACCAGGCCCACGCGGCCAAGGGCGTGCCCGCCTTCATCGGCCGCTGGCAGGCCTTCCTCTTCTACCCGCTCCTGCTCCTGGAGGGCCTCAACCTGCACGTGGGCAGTGTGCGCGCCCTGTTCCGGCCGAGCACCAAGCAGCGGGTCCTGGAGGGTGTGCTCCTCGCGGCGCACTTCGCGCTCTACCTCGGAGCCGTGTTCGTCGTCCTCGAACCCCTCCAGGCCGTCGCGTTCATCGCGGTCCAGCAGGGTCTGTTCGGCGTCTACCTCGGCTGCATCTTCGCGCCCAACCACAAGGGCATGCCCACCCTGAAGAAGGGCGAGAAGCTCGACTTCCTCCGCAAGCAGGTGCTGACCTCGCGGAACGTGCGGGGCGGATGGTTCACCGACATCGCGCTCGGCGGCCTCAACTACCAGATCGAGCACCACCTGTTCCCGAACATGCCCAGCCCGCACCTGCGCCGGACCCAGCCGATGGTGCGCGACTACTGCGCGGAGATCGGTGTCCCGTACCACGAGACCGGCTTCGTCCGCTCACACGTCGAGGCCCTCACCCACATGCACAGGGCGGGAGCCTCGCTGCGCGCGGAGGCGCGGGTCTGACCGGTCAGGGGTGCTCACCGCGCTCGCGGGCCCGCGCCGACTCGGTGCGCGCGTTCTCGGACTCGGGCAGCGGGACAGCCCGCAGCACCTCACCCGGCTCGTAGAAGTCGGCGGACGGCATCGCGCGCAGGGCGCTGACGATCTCCTCGTCACCGCCCGCCTCGAGGGCGTGGGCGACGATCCGGTCCTTGTCCGCCGGAAACTCCATCTGGTCCAGGATCTGCCGTAGCCCGCTGATGCCGCGCTTGACGCCCATGGTCGGTCCCCCCGGATCGTGAGAGGGCCCGACCGCGCCCGCGCCCCGGCGGGGCACGGCACGCGGTCGGACCCGCGAAGTCACGTAGTGGTGACTACCCGGTCACCGAGCGCCCCAATCGCGGGGTCGGCTCCCGCGGCGCGCGCCTGGCTAGGCCTGGCGCAGCCGGGGCATGACCTGCTCGCCGAACGCCGCCAGGTCCGTGTGGTAGTCCGGGAAGATCAGCATCAGGCCGTCCAGCTCCGCGTACTCGACCATCTCGCGGATCCGGCCGGTCACCGTCTCCGGCGATCCGGTGACGAACGGGGTCTGGAACGCCTCGTCCTCGGGCCGCTCGGAGGTCAGGGACAGGGCCTTGTCCAGGGGCAGCCCCCAGGAGAGCTTCATGTTGACGATCGCGTCCACGTCGGCGCCCCGGCCGTACGTCAGCCGCCGCTCCTCGGCGGCGGCGTCCGTCTCGTCCATGATGACGGTGAGCATCGAGTAGGTCCGGATGCTCCGGCCCTTCTTGTCCGCCCTCGCCTTCACGTCCAGGCTGGCCTCGCGCAGGCCGGGCAGGTCCTGCGCGGTCAGGAACGACCCGTCGCAGTGCCGCGCCTGGAAGTCGAGCCCCGTGTCGGAGCGCCCGGCGCTGATGAGGGTGGGCGCCGGGTCGGGGTGCGGCCGGGAGCGGCAGTCGTCGAGCTGGAAGAACTCGCCGTCGTGGGTGACCGAGTCCTCCGTCCACAGGCGTCTGAGGACGCTGGTCCACTCCTCCGTGTACCGGTACCGGTCGGCGTGGCCCAGGTCGTCCCGCCACAGGCCCATCTGCGCGAACTCGCCGGCGTAGGAGCCCACGACGATGTTCATCCCGGCCCTGCCCCCGCTGACCTCCTGCAGGGTGGTGTACATCTTCGCGGCGAGGGCCGGGTGGAACAGGTTCGTGTGGATGGTCGCCCACACCTTGACGCGCTCGGTCGCCTCGGCGAGCCCCGACATCATCGTCATGGACTCCAGGGTGCGCCCCCAGTGGTCGGTTGCCCCGTCGTATCCGCGCCACTTGCCCATGGACATGACGAAGTCGAGTCCGTGTGCCTCGGCGAGGATCGCGGCCTTCTTGTTGTACTCGTACGTGGCCTGCGGATGCGGTGCCGTCTCCGACACGATCCAGCCCCCGTTGCCGATGGGCAGGAAGATCCCGTACTCGGTGTCGGCGGTCGGGGCGCCGCCTGGTGCTGCCATCCTGTGGGCTCCTCGGTCTCTGGCGGCGCTTCGTCGCGCCGCCGTTTCGGGTTCTGCGTGTGCCGCCCGCGCGGCCGGCGCCGCCCCTCCGGGGGAGGGAGGCGCCGACCGCTCGCACGTGCGGCGGGTCCTGCTCGTGGGCGCTACTCGGCCGGCCAGGACACCTCGGTGGCGACGTGCACGGCTTCCAGGTAACGGGGGTCGAACAGGGGCTCGAGGTCGGGGAGCGTGTCCAGCTGACCGTTGTCCACCAGCGTCTCCCCCTCGGCCTCGGTGAGGTTGAGGTCGATGTATCCGGGCGGTGCGTCGTCGGGGGTGGACGAGGTCACCAGTTCGTGCTCGGCGTTCCACACGCGCAGGTTGTGGTCGACGTCGTACCCGGACTCCGCCAGCTCGGCGGCGTAGCCGACGCACTCCTCACCGTTCTCCTGGCAGTACGAGAACGCCTGGGCGATCGCACGGAGGTAGTCCTCGACCACGGTCGGGTTCTCCTCGGCCCATTCGGGGTGCGTGGCCATCACACCGAACGAGCCGACGACCCCGTAGTCCTCGGGCAGCCACTCGTTGTACTCCTCGTCCATGTCGGCGAGCAGGAACGGCTCGTTGGACCGGAACCCGGTCAGGGCCTGTACCTGGTCGCGGGGCAGGACGCTGGGGTCGTAGCCGACCTCCACGATCTCGACGGCGTCGAGGTCGACGCCGTCGGCGACGAGCATCGCCTCCAACGGGGCGGGCAGCATGCCCTTGTGGCCCAGGGTGGTGCCCTCCAGGTCGCCGAGCTCCGCGATGTCGGTGCCCGTCAGCAGGGTGGCGATGGGGACGTGCCCGTACGTGGAGATGCCGATGACGTCGTGACCGGCGTCGTTGGCCTGGAGGACCTCGGCCTCGTTGCCCAGGGACGTGAAGTGCGCCGTCCCGGCGGAGACCAGCTGGGAGTTGCCGATCGTGTCGCCGGTGCCCGGCTGGATCTCGACGTCGATGCAGACGGCGTCGAAGAAGCCGAGCGCGTCGGCGGCCACGGCCTCCAGGATGCTCACGGAGGCCTGGTACTGGTAGCCGGTGATGTAGGTGACGGTCCCGGCGGCACGGTTGGTCTCGCATCGCTCGTCGTCGATCACAGAGGCCACACCGGTCGGTTCCTCGGACGCGTCCTCGCCCGCGCAGGCGGTGGCGAGGAGGACGGCCGAGGTGAGGGTCGCGGCCGCGAGGGGGCGTATGCGTCGGATCCGGGGACGGGGGAGGGAGACGGGGGGGAGTGCCACGAGGGCTCCTTCGGGTGTGTGGGTCACTGCTGCGACTCGTGCCAGAACAGCAGTCGTCGTTCGAGGACGGTGATGAGTGCGAGCATCAGCACGCCCATGGCGGCCAGACAGGCGATGGCCGCGTAGACGTACTCCAACCGGGCGGTCGCGGCCGAGGTGCGGATCATCGTGCCGAGGCCACTGGAGGACCCGGCCGCGACGAACTCCGCGACCACGGCGCCCACGATGGACAGGGGGAACACCACCCGCAGTGCGGCGAGGGCGTAGGGGAGGCTGCTGGGGACGCGCAGCCTGAGCAGCACCTCGAGGCGGGAGGCGTGCAGGGTCGAGAACACGTGCAGGACGGGCGAGGGCACCGACCGCAGGCCGGTCGTCATGTTGATGAGCACCGGGAAGAAGGTGATGATCGCGGTCACGATCACCTTGGGCGCCATGCCGAAGCCGAACGCGACCACCAGGGCGGGGGCGAGGGCGACGACCGGGGTCACGTTCAGCACCACGGCCAGCGGCATGATCGCGCGCCGCACCACCGGCGCCTCCGACATCACCAGGGCGAGGACGAACGCCGTCCCCGCGCCGAAGCCCACGCCCAGGAGGGCGATCTGGAGCGTGGACCACGCGTTGCTGAGGAACAGGAGGGGGTCGCCCACCAGCACCCCGCCCACCTCCGGGAGCAGGGGGAGCAGGTAGGGCTGGTCCTCGGCGACCGCCGTCCAGGCGAAGCCGCAGATCAGCACGGCCACGGTGGCGGGCAGCCACAGCCCGACCCCGAACAGGTCGCGGCGCACGCGTGCTGCGGGACGGCCCGGGCCCTCCTCGCGGTCGGGACGGGGACGGACGGGGGTTTCGGTGGCCATGGCCGTTCCTCCTCTCAGGACGGTGCTCACAGGGGGATGAGGTCGTCGGGGGCGGCTCCGGCCTCCCAGGCGGTCTGGAGGGATGCGCGCACCCTGTCCTCCAGGACGTGCATGTGCGGTCCGGTCACGACGTCGCGGTCGCGCGGACGCGGCAGGTCCACGTGCAGCACCTCGTGCACCCGGCCGGGCCGGGCGGACATCACCACGACCGTGTCGGAGAGGGTGACCGCCTCGCGCACCGAGTGGGTGACGAACAGGACTGTCGTGGACATGCGCTCCCACAGGCCGAGGAGCTGCAGCTGGAGCGCCTCGCGGGTGAACTCGTCCAGGGCGGAGAAGGGCTCGTCCATCAGCAGCAGGTCGGGGCGGATGCCGAAGGCGCGGGCGATGGCGACGCGCTGCCTCATCCCGCCGGAGAGCTCGTGGGGGTACTTGCGGGCGGAGTCGTCCAGGCCCACCATGCGCAGCAGGAGGTCCGGGTCCTCGCTGCCCCGGCCGGCCCGGCGGTTGACGCGGGAGGGCAGGGAGACGTTGCGCCGCACGTTCAGCCAGGGGAGCAGGGCCGGGGTCTGGGGGACGAGGCCGACGGCCTTGGCCGCCGCCATGTTCTGCGGGGTGGACCCGAACACGGAGACGGTGCCGGTGTCGTGCTCCTCGAGCCCGGCGACGACCCGCAGCAGGGTGGACTTCCCGCAGCCGCTGGGGCCGATGAGGCTGACGAAGCGGCCCCGGGGGATCTCCAGGTCGACGTTCTGCAGCGCGGGTCGGAGCGGGTCGGCGCCCTCGTAGGTCTTGGTGAGGCCGCGCACCTCGATACGGTCGCCGCTCACGCCGCGTCCACGTGCCGGAACGGCCGCTCCCCGAGGGGCGACGGGCGGAGGGGGCGGTGGCCGGTCCGGGTGAGGAGCGGGCCCGCATTGGGCGTGCGCGGAACGGTGCTGTGCGTGGACCGGTCGGTCAGCGGCGGTTTCATGCCTGCTCCTCGTGGTGCGTGATCGGATGATCGCACACGGTGGCGCCGTGGTGAGCGGGTCTTCCCGGAGCGGGGAGGGGCGCGCCGTCCGGGGAGGTCGGACCGCTGCGGGGGGAGACGGGTGCGGCGGTGCCCCGCGCGGAGCGGAGGAGGCCGGGGCGCCCGAGGGGGAGAGAGGCTCCGTGCGGCGGCGGTTCGCCGACGCCGGGGGGACGGGGCGCTCGTGCGTGCGGCGCGCGGCGGCGCGCGGGCGCGCCCGCGAGGCGCGGATGCGCGGCGGCGGGGACTACATCCATGAACACCCTCCAGGGATGACTGCCCCCGGACATGGCGAACCATGGACCGGAGACGTTCGTTGGAGAGCGGGTGGGAGCACGGAATGCGGCGGCCCGCGGGGTTTGACGCGTGGAACGTTAGGGCTGATCGATTAACACGTTATGAAGTGTTCATCACGTACTGATATCGAGTGTGCGGATTCTGTGACGGTCGTCGACCAGGGCGACGGTGATCCGGTAGGAGGCGAACGCAGCGGGCAGCCAGGCGCCGCGCCCGAACAGTCGGGCAAGTGGTTCACCGAGCACCAGCAGGACGTGCGCGTCCGGGAAATGGTGGTCGCGCAGCCACACGAGTTTGAAGGCGTCGGCGATGACCTTGTTGCGCTGGGTCGACTTCACCGGCCCCTGGTGGGGGGAGAACTGCACCAGGAGGGTCGGTCGACCCTCGTCGGCGCAGTCGACGCCGATCCTCGTGCCGTCCGCCAGGGTGAACTCGCGGGGTGCGAGTTCGATGCCCAGGTGTGCCGACAGCGCCTCGACCAGGGTGGTGTCACCCTGGCGGGCTGGTCGGGCCGCGGTCACCGACGACGGACTTCTCGCTGAATACGCCATGGTAGGAAGACTTTAGTGCACAGAAGCCCCATAGTCATCGCGGCGGCAACCTTGCGGACAGGGAATCCGCGACTCTCGCCGGTTCCCACCTGCGACTTTATGGAAGGGCTTCATGGCGCTTCCCTCGGGCACTTTTTCTCTTCCTGGCAAGGCATCGCAGGCCCCTCGCGGCGCGGGTTTCCCGACGCTTCGCAGGTCGGACGGCATGGGTCGAAAGGTGGGGCTTCCCCTGTGCTCGAAGGTTAGGGAAAAGGGTTCTTCTATTGTCGTTTCCCATGGTTCTCGAAAAAGGCCAGTTCAGGGCGTGTTTCGGGCCTCGGGATGAAATGTGGGATCACCGGTTGTCCATGAATCGGAGATAACGAATTCGTTGCACGGCTGCTCCGGGGCGCCCGGCGACCCCGTCCTCCGGTCCGAAGCCGGGTCCGGGTGGCCGGTGACCACCGCTCTGTCCGCCCCGGGCACCGGGGGCGACCGTGGTCCACCCGGTGCCCGGTCCCGGTGCCCGGGGCGCGCCCTAACCGGCGGCCAGGAACTCCGTGAGCGCGGGCGCGAGCCGCTTCGGCGCCATCATCACCGCGCCGTGGTTCAGGCCCGGCAGCGTGCGGTGCTCGGAGGAGGGGAGCACCCCGGCCAGGTCCTCCGCCGCGCGGTGGAAACCGGCCGGGCTCCCGCCGCCCGTCAGCACCAGTGTCCGCACCTCGGTCGACCACGCGTCGGCGTCCAGCGGCACCCCCTGCTGGGTGTCGCCCATCACCGCGATGTCGTAGGGCAGGGTGTGCGCCATCGCGGTCAGGTTCGCCCACTCACGGGGCATCAGCCTCATCATGCTCACCATGAACCCGGGCATGCCCTGCGCCCTGGTCATGAACTCCCGCACCGCGTCCGACCGCCGCCCCTCGGCGAGCAGCGCGTCGACGCGTGCGGGGAACCCCGCCGGAGGGCCGAACCCGTCCGACGCGACCACGAACGGCGGCTCGTAGAGGGCGAGCCGGTCGACGTCCAGCCCGGCCACGGCGGCCCGCAGCGCGAGCACCGCACCGGACGAGCTGCCGAACACCGACGCCGAGCCGCCGACGTGCTCGATGAGCGCCGCGAGGTCCTCGACCTCGCGCTCCACCGCGTAGGACGCCGCGTCGCCGCTCGCCCCCCGGCCGCGCCGGTCGTAGTTGACCACGGTGAACCTCCGGGCGAGCAGCCCGGCGAGCTTGCGGGCGTCCTTGCGGTCGGCCAGGGCCGAGGAGACCAGGATGAGCGGGCTCCCCTCGCCGAGGCACTCGAAGGCGATCCGTGTTCCGTCCCGGGAGACGACCGCCGAGTCGGTCGGGGTTTTCCTCTTGTCGGTCGAGGTCATGGGTCCTGCTCCGATCCTGGTGTTCCGTCGTCGCGTTCGACCGTGTGACGGCGGTCCGCCGGAAAAGGAATCGGTCCTGCCGATCCGGTTCCGCCTCCGGCCCCGTGCCCGTGCCCGGGCCCGCAGGAGTGCGCTGCGGTCGTTCCCCCGGTGTTCCCCCCGCGCCTCGCGACGCGGGCCCCGCGCGGAGGCCGCGGCCACCGCCGGGGCGTGGCCTCCGCGCTGCCGGGCGCGGCGGGCGGCCCCGGTCCCCGGCGCCGCCGTGGGGCTTCCCGGCGTCCGACACGTCCCTCACCGAAGGTGAATTCAGCGGGCGAGAACTCGCTTCAGGGGCATTTGCTGCCGCCTTCCCCTCCTTTCTGTAGGCCGAAATTTTATGAGTGGAAAGCACTTTTGTTCGCGCTTGTCACTGGTGTCCGGACTGGGTACCGTGCGCCTTCTGTGTCACGCGTGCGCCCAGGTGGGCGGCGCTCCCGTGTGTCGGGCGCGGATATCCGCCATCGTTCTCCCCCGGAGGTTGTGTGTTCTCCCCTGTTGCAGGTCACAGTGTCACCCGTGCCGAATCCCGCACCGCGTCCGGAGTTTCCGGGGGTGTCTCACGGCGCGGAATGCTCAAGCTCACCGGAACGGCGGGAGCCGCCGTCGCAGCGGCGGGAACGCTCGGAACGGCCCGCGCGTCGGCCGCCGAGCGCACCTGGAGAGTCACAGGCGAGGACGTGGCCCCGCTCGCGCACTTCGACGACGTGATGAAGGACTACATGCAGGCGCGCGGTATCACCGCGGGGTCGCTCGCCGTGGCGCGCAACGGGAAGCTCTCCCTCGCGCGCGGCTACACGTGGGGGGACGAGAGCGTCGCGACCACCGGTGAGACCGACGTCTTCCGCATCGCGAGCCTGAGCAAGCCCGTCGCCGCGACGGCGGCGATGCGACTGGCGCAGGAGGGCGAACTCGACCTGGACGCGCCCCTGGCCGATCTGATCGACCTCTCGCCCCTGCCCGGTGGGACGGCCGACCCGCGCCTGGGAGAGGTCACCGTCCGGCGGGCGCTGCAGCACCTGGGCGGGTGGGACAGGGACCTCTCCGGCGACCCCCTGTGGAGCACGATCGCGATCTCCCGGGAGATGGGCGTGGACCTGCCGCTGGGTGAGGAGGAGGTCGTCTCCTACGTCAGCGGTGCGGCACTCGACCACGCCCCCGGCACGACGTACGCCTACAGCAACTACGGCTACCTGCTGGTCTCCCGGGCGATCGCCGCGGTCACGGGGACGTCCTTCGAGGACTACGTGGTCTCCGACATCCTGGGCGCGGTCGACATCGCGCGTATGCGGGCGGGCCGGTCCCTCGCCCGGGACCAGGCCGGCGAGGTCCGCTACAACTCCCGGTACACGTCCACGTCGGCCGTCGACATGTCGGGCGCGCAGGTCCCCTACCCGTACGGCGGGTTCAACCTGGAGATCCAGCTCGGCAACGGCGGCTGGGTCGCCTCCGCGGCCGACATCGCGCGGTTCTGCACCGTCTACGACACCCCCGAGGCGGCCGGGGTGCTCACCCCGGCGTCCGTCGACACGGTGTTCGCCGCACCCGAGGCCGGAGGAGGGGCCACCCACTACGGCCTCGGATGGTCGGTGCGTCCGACCGCCGACGGGGAGAACACCTGGCACACCGGCAGCATGCCGGGGACCTACACGTTCCTCGCGAGGAGCAACGGCCACACCGTCGTCGCGCTCTTCAACCAGCGCAAGGAGGGCGACGACCTCAACTGGGGGGAGATCGACCCCCGGTTGTGGGGCGCGGTGAACGAGGTCGGGACCTGGCCGACGGAGGACCTCACCCCGATCTACTTCTGAGGCCGACCGGTCGCGGAACCGGTATCCACCACGACAGCGCCCGCCGGAACCCGGCGGGCGCTGTCGTGTCCGGCGCGCCCGGTCCGGGTACCGGCCGCGGATCCCCTCGTCCTCCGGGTCCGTGCCGGCCCACGCCCCCGGGCCGAGCCGGCCTCCCCGTGCCGCGGAACCCCCGCGTCGGCCCGGCGCCGGGCGGGCCGCCCCAGGCCTTGATAACCGTATCTACATATGGTTAAAGTAATACGCCCATACGGTTATCAAGGATCCGCGGAGACCCCATGCCTCGCCGACCAGCCCGCTCAGCACCGCTGTGCGCCGCCGCCCTCAGTGCGGCACTCCTCCTCGCCTCCGTCTGCGGCGCACCGGCCGCGGCGGCCGAACCCCCCGACGACGAGCCCTACGCCGCCGTCGACGCCTACGTGCAGAGGCGCATGGAGGAGACCGGGACGCCCGGGTCGTCCTACGCGGTGGTGGGACCCGACGGGCCCCTCCACCGGGCGGCGTGGGGCACGGACGGCGACGGCGCCCCCGTCACGCCGGAGACACCGTTCCTGTGGGGGTCGGTCGCCAAGCCCGTCACGGCTACCGCCGTCCTCGCCCTGGTCGAGGACGGCGAACTCGGACTGGACGACCCGGTCACCGACCACCTGCCGGGGTTCGGGTTCGGAGGCGTCCACGCTCCGGACACCACGGTGCGCCACCTGCTCGCCCAGACCTCCGGGCTGCCCCCGTCGGCGACGCCCGTGGTCGCCGACTGCCGGGGGGACTGCCCACGGCCCGCCGACCGGCTCGGGGCACTGGACCGGATCGACCCCCTCGCACCGCCCGGCGAGGAGTACGCCTACAGCAGCGCCAACTACCTGGTGCTCGCCGCCGTGGTCGAGTCCGTCACCGGCACGTCCTTCGCCGACCACGTGCGCGGCGCGGTCCTGGAACCGGCGGGCGCGGACGGTGCGGTCACCGATCCCGCCTCGGCCCGCGACCGCGGCCTGCCCCCGGGGCACCTCCCGCTCTGGGGGGTCACCGCACCGGTGGCGACCGGCATGGACCCCCACGGCGCGGCGTACGGCTACCTCGGCGGGGACCTCGACGACCTGGCGGCGCTCGCCTCCCTGTACCTGCGCGAGGGAGGGGACGTCCTCTCGGCGGACTCCTTCGGGCTGATGACCAGCGAGCAGACCACGAACGACGGGGAGGGGATCGGCTACGGGCTGGGATGGCGCGTCGGCGGGCTCGACGCCCCACTGGACGGAGCCGTGTGGCACAGCGGTGGCGCGCCGGGCTACTCCGCCTTGCTGCTCCTGCTGCCCGAGCAGGACCTCGCGCTCGTCATGCATCAGAACAACCACGGGCTGCTGCACGACGCGGCGAGCACGGACGTCCTCTTCGGCGCCTCCGCCATGCTCGCGGGCGCCCCCGAACCCGGATCTGCCCCGTCCCGCACCGTGTACCTGCTGGCCGTCGCGGCCACCACCGGCCTCGCGGTGTGGATGCTGGCAGCGGCCGTCAGGGCGGCCGCGGCGGTGCGCCGGGCGCGCGCCGGAGCCCCGGCACCGTCACCGGCGGCCACCGTGCTCCGGGTGGTCCTGGGCCTGCTCCCCGTCGCGGCCGGAGCGGTCTTCCTCTCCCGGGCGGGTGTCGACGGCGCCCTGGCCTGGCTGCCCGACGTCGCCCTCTCCCTCGCCGTCGCCGCGGCGGCCGGCGCCGCCTCCGCAGTGCTGTGGACGTGGGGCGCCGTTCGCGCCCGGAACGCCGCTCCCGCGCAGGACTCCTCCAGGGACCGGACCGTTCAGGGCTCCCCGGCGTCCTGACACGAGGGAGCGCACCCCGGGGCTGAGCCCGGGCGGGCGGGGGCGTCGGGGACTGCCCCCGACGCTCCGGAGGAGTTGGGACGCGGGACAGCCGCGGCCCAGCCCCCGGGCGCCCGCGCTCGTCGGCGCCGGACCGCCGCCCGGGGAGCCGTCCGCGCCGGTCTCGGCCCGCCCCTACAGCCAGTCGTGTTCGCGCGCGTACCGGGCGGCCTCGTGCCGGGTCCGGGTCTGGGTCTTCTGCATGGCGTTCGAGAGGTAGTTGCGCACGGTGCCCTCCGCCAGGTGGAGCTGGCCCGCGATGTCGGCCACCGAGTAGCCTCCGCCGGTCGCCCGCAGGACGTCGACCTCCCGGTCGGTGAGCGGGCAGTCGTCGACGAGGGCGAGCGCGGAGACGTCCGGGTCGATCCACCGCCTGCCCTCGTGCAGGGCCTTGATGACCGAGGTGATGTGCGCCGGTTCCGCCGACTTGCTCACGAAGCCCTGGACCCCGAGCTTCAGGGCCTTGCGGAGCACCCCGGGCCTGGCGTGGCGGGTCAGCATGAGGATCACCTGGTCCGGCCGGTCGCGGCGGATCTCCGCGACGGCGCCGAGCCCGTCCACGCCGGGCATCTCCAGGTCGATGACGAGCACGTCGGGATCGTGTCGCAGTGTGGCCTGCACGGCCGTCGCGCCGTCCTCCGCCTCGGCGAGCACGGTGATCTCCCCCTCGAGGGGGAGCAGCGACGCCAGCGCCTTGCGGAGCAGGGCCTCGTCATCGGCGAGCACCACGGTGGTCATCGGTCGTCCTTCCGGGTTGTCCGAGGGGCGCCTCGGAGCGCAGGTTCGGGAACATCGCGGCGGTCAGGAACCGCCCGTCCTCCAGGGCCGCGGTCAGCTCGCCGCCCTCGCCCTCCAGCCGCTCCCTGAGGGTGGCGAGCCCGCCGAGCGCCGGCAGGGAGGCCTCCCGGGCGCCGTCGTTGGCGATGGTGATGCCCGCCTTCGTGAGGGTGACCCGCACCTGTGAGGCCTGGGCGTGGCGCAGGATGTTGGTGGTGGTCTCCCGCAGGACCTGGCCGAGCATCTCGCCCGCACGCGGGTCGACGTCGTCCTCACGGTCGACCCGTACGCGGATGCCCGCGGCCTCGAAGAGGTTCTTGGCGTTCTCCAGCTCCGCCGACAGGTTGAGCCGCCGTTGAGCGTAGGCGAGTTCACGGGTCCGCGCGATGGTGTCGCCGACCAGGGCGTGGATCTCCCGGAGCTCCTCCTCCGCCCGACCGGTGTCTGAGCGCACCAGTTTCCGCGCCAGGGCGGTCTTCAGCTTGACCACGTGGAGCGTGTGGCCCTGGATGTCGTGCAGGTCGCCGGCGAAGCGCACCCGCTCCCGTGCGACGGCCAGTTCCGCCTCGCGCCTCCGCGCCTCCTCCAGCTCGGCGGCGAGGCCGAAGACCACCTGGTGGAGGGCCGTGAGGACGACCGCCACCAGGGCGACCGCCGCGGAGACGAGGACGTACTGGACCAGGACGCCGAGAACGTCCCCCGGCTCGATCAGCAGCTTCGCCGCGAGCACCGCGGAGACGAAGGCGGTCACCGCCAGGGCGACCGCGCGGCGGCGGCCCGGCAGCTGGTGGGCGACGACGGCGGTCACGACCGCGAGGCCGTAGGAGGCCGTGGCGCTCTCCGTCACCAGCACTCCGACGAGCCACACCGCCGCGGTGACGACCAGGGACGGGTAGGCGACGCGCGTACGGCCCGCCGTCCACCGCGAGAAGGTCATCAGCGCCGTCACCAGCCCCAGGGTCAGAACGACGGCCTGGTCCCAGGTCCGTGCGTCGATCACCACCAGGAGCGCCCCCACGGTGGAGAGCGACGCCGAGACGATGTTGAGGTTGAGCGTGCGCAGCTGCCCCTGAGCCGTGTCGGCCTGCTCGGACACCGTGCCGTCCCCTGCCGGGGCCGGGCTCACCGGTCCACCGCCAGGGGCGGGGAACACCGCGCGGACCCCGGGCAAGGCGGCTGCGCCGGCCCTCGCCGGGGTACGCGGGAACGGGGGTCCATGGACGGCCCTCCGGGATCGGACTGCAGAGTCCGCACCAGTATTCATCCTGCTCCGCGCCGCCGACAGTGACACCGCGTCATGCCCTGGGCCGAGGAGGCGTCACGCCGGCGCGGTGGCGAGGTCCCGCCGGAGGACCGGCGGGCCGCCTCCCGCACACGGAGCCTCCGACAGCCGGCCCGACCGGCCACGCGCTCGTCCGCCGTGGAGGCCGCGTCACCGCCCGCCATGACATTCCTCGGGGTGAAGACATGACGCGGTGTCACTGGTGGCTCCCCGGAGCGGCAGGAACACTGAGAGTCGATCCCGCGGTCCGCCCCGCGGCACCGGACACGAACGAGAGGAACGACATGGCACTGCCCGACCTCTACACGGTCGAGGACCTCTTCGGCTCTCCCGAGCGGGCACGAGCGTCCATCTCTCCCGACGGCACCCGGATCGCCTTCCTGGCCCCGTGGAAGAACCGGCTCAACATCTGGGTCCAGGACCTCGACGGCGCCGACGAGCCCCGCTGCGTGACCGCCGACGAGACCCGCAGCGTGCAGAACTACGAGTGGACCGACGACCCGCGCTGGCTCCTCTACACCCAGGACAGCGGCGGCGACGAGAACTGGCACCTGTTCCGGGTCGACCTGGACACCCCGGGAAGCGAGGCGGTCGACCTCACCCCGTTCCCCGGCGCCAGGGTCGTGAGCTTCGAGCCCTCCAGAGGGCGGCCGGGAAGGATGACCCTGTCGATGAACGCCAGGACGGCCGCGGAGTTCGACGTCCACGAGGTCGACGTGGCCACCGGCGAGCTCGTGATGCTGGCCCGGAGCCCCGGCCCCGGGCAGGGGCTGTTCCAGGTCGGCGACGAGTGGTTCGTCGCCGGGTTGACCGCCGAGGGCGACCAGGAGATCTCCCGGCAGGACCCCGGGACGGGCGCCCGCCACCGCATCCTCGTGTGGGAGGGAGCCGACTACCCGGTGGGCGTCTTCCCGTTCGAGCCCACCCCGGACGGGACCGGCCTGTGGGTCGGTTCGAACCGGGGCAGCGACCGCACCCGGCTGGTCCGGGTCGACCTGGCCACGGGTGAGGAGACCGAGGTCGACAGCCACCCGGTCCTGGACCTCGACATGCGTGCGCAGGTCTTCCCCGTCCTGCCCCCGCCCCTGATCCGTGACCGGCGGGGCGAACTGCTCGGCGTGCGCTACCTCGGGGAACGCCAGGTCATCCATGCCCTGGACCCCGGTTTCGCCGAGGTCCTGGCGAACCTGGAGAAGCTGTCCGAGGGCGACGTCGGCGCACTGTCCTGCGACGACAGCGGGCGGCGCTGGATCGTCTCCTTCACGCACGACCGCGATCCCGGGGCGACGTGGTTCTACGACCACGCCACCGGGGAGCACCGTCTGCTGTTCCGGCCCTACCCCCACCTGGACCCGGAGTCGCTGGCCCCGATGCGGCCGGTCACCGTCACCGCCCGCGACGGGCTGGAACTGCCCTCCTATCTGACACTGCCCGTGGGCGTCGAGCCCTCCGGGCTGCCGATGGTGCTGATGGTCCACGGCGGACCCTGGGCCCGCGACGCCTGGGGGTTCAACGCGGGTGTCCAGCTGCTGGCCAACCGGGGCTACGCGGTGCTCCAGGTCAACTTCCGCGGTTCGGCCGGGTTCGGCAAGGCGCACATGCAGGCCGCGATCGGCGAGTTCGCGGGCAAGATGCACGACGACCTCATCGACGCCGTCGACTGGGCCGTCGAGCAGGGCTACGCCGATCCTGACCGGGTCGGGATCTTCGGCGGCTCCTACGGCGGCTACGCCGCGCTGGTGGGGGCCGCGTTCACCCCGGACCGCTTCGCCGCGGCCGTCGACGTCGTCGGCATCTCGAACCTCGCCACCTTCATGCGGACCCAGCCGGAGTTCGTCCGGCCGGCGCTGGTCAACAACTGGTACCGCTACGTCGGCGACCCGGACGTCCCCGAGCAGGAGGCCGACATGCTGGCCCGCTCGCCGATCTCCCGGGTGGACGACATCACCGCCCCGCTGATGGTCGTGCAGGGAGCCAACGACGCCCGCGTCGTGCGGGCCGAGTCGGACCAGATCGTCGACGCGCTCCGGGCACGAGGCGTCGCCACGGAGTACATCGTCTTCGACGACGAGGGCCACGACCTCGTGAACCCCGAGAACCTGATCACCGCGTTCGGTGCCGCCGAGCGCTTCTTCACCCAGTACCTGGGAGGACGGAAGGACCATGGCTGACCACCGCACCGCCCCGGACACCACCGACGAGACCACCCACCCCATCGCCCCGGAGACCACCGAGGAAACCACCCGGGCCGAGCCGCCCGTCGACCTGAAGCAGGCCGTGATGGACGGCATGGGCGGACCGTCCGGCATGGTGTACTCGGCCCTGCCCGTCGTGCTCTTCGCCGCGGCCGTGCCCTTCGTCCCGCTGACGACGGCCGTCGCGGTGGCGATCGCGATCGCCCTGGCGCTCGCCGTGTTCCGGATGTGGCGCGGAGAGGGCTTCGGCTCGGCGATCGGCGGCGTACTCGGCGTCGCCGTCGCAGGCGGTATCTCCGCCTGGACCGGGTCGGCCAACGACTTCTTCCTCATCGGGATCTGGGCGTCCCTGGCCGGGGCCGTCGTCACGCTCGTCTCGCTCGTGCTGCGCCGCCCCCTGACCGGGGTCATCTGGAACGCGGTGCACGGCGGCACCCACCCCTGGCGCCAGGACCGGCCCACCCTGCGCATCCACGACCTGGCCACCCTCGCCGTCACGGCCGTGTTCGCCGGCCGGTTCATCGTCCGCCAGTGGCTCTACCTCGCCGACTCCACCACCGGCCTGGCCATCGCCGACACCGTCACCGGCTTCCCCCTGACGGCCCTGGCCGCCGTCGTCGTCATCTGGGCCTTCCGCCGCTCCACCAAGCGCCTTATCGGCGACGGCGACACGGGGAGCACCACCCGGACCTGACCGGCCCGCCCGCGACGGGCCGGGGCCCCGACCGCCCCGGCCCCGCGGACCACCGCATCCGCCACCGACATGATCCGGCGCACGACCCCGGCAGGGGGTTGTGTGCCGCAGCGGCATGGAGTCCACCGGTCGTACCCGCTCCACAGCACGGAACCGGCGCCGGAGCGGCCGGCCGGGGACGTGCGGGAGCCCGGTGGCCCTGTTCCGTCCCCGGACCTCCGTGCTCAGGACACCGTCGTGAACATGCGAGAGAGGTGACCGCCACCATGGCCACGGTCCAAGGCCCCGTCGTTCGACCGCTGGGCGCGTTCGAGCGGACCATCGACCACTCCTCGTGATCGGTGGGGCCCGCGACGTGTCCGGGAAGGCGGCATCCACCGTTCGGTGGATGCCGCGGGTCGACCGGATCCGCGCGGGATCGGAGTCGGACGGGCGATCCGCCCCGGGACCCGGTCGGCCAGGCTTGCGGGTATGGCGATCATCGAGGTCGAAGAGCTCAGCAAGAGGTACGACGACCAGGCGGTCCTGGACCGGGTCTCCTTCTCCGTGGAGGAGGGGGAGGTCTTCGGGATACTCGGTCCCAACGGGGCGGGCAAGACCACCGCCGTCGAGTGCGTGGAGGGGTTGCGGCGTCCTGACTCCGGGACGGTGCGGGTGCTCGGGTTCGACCCGCTCCGGCAGGGCGCGCGGCTCCGTGAGCACATCGGCGTCCAGCTCCAGCACACGCAGCTCCCCGAGAACATCAAGGTGTGGGAGGCCCTGGACCTCTACGCCTCGTTCTACGACAGGCCCCGCGACTGGCGCGAGCTGCTGGAGCAGTGGGGTCTCGCCGACAAGCGGAACGCGCGGTTCTCCAAGCTGTCCGGCGGGCAGAAGCAGCGCCTGTTCATCGCCCTGGCCCTGGTCGGCGACCCGAAGGTCGCGTTCCTCGACGAGCTCACCACCGGGCTCGACCCCCAGGCGCGCCGGGCCACCTGGGAACTGGTCCGGCGGGTCCGCGCCGAGGGCGTGACCGTGGTCCTGGTCAGCCACTTCATGGACGAGGTCGAGGAGCTGTGCGACCGGGTCGCGATTCTCGACCGGGGCGGCATCGTCGCCCTCGACAGCCCCGAGAGCCTGATCGACGGTGTCGACGCCGAGTACCGGATGAGCTTCCGGCTCATGGAGGGGACCGCCGCTGAACCGGTCCGCCTGCTGGGGAACCTCGACGGGGTGGCCTCGGTGTCCCGCACCGGCGAGCTGGTCGTCGTGGCCGGGCGCGGCGACTTCGCCACGGCTGTCACCGCCTCCCTCGCCCGCGAGTACGTCACCGTCCGGGACCTGCGCATCGACAAGCACACCCTGGACGACGCCTTCATCGCTCTGACCGGACGCTCCCTCCAGGTCTGACCGACCCGCGCCGGGACCGGTCCCGAACGGCCCGACCCACCCCCACGAACGGAAGAACCGCCGTGAAGTCCCTCGTCAAGCTCACCACCGTCGAGACAAAGCTGCTGGTGCGCGAACCGGGCGCCGTGTTCGCCCTGCTCATCCCCCTCTTCATCCTCCTCGTGTTCGGCGGTGCGATCACGGAGGGGGACACCGTCCTCCTGCCGATGGCGGTCACCCTGGCGATCGGCATGGTCGGCCTGTACCTGCTGCCCACGACCCTGGCCACCTACCGGGAGAGGGGCGTCCTGCGCAGGCTCTCGGTGACCCCGGTCCGCCCCGGCAGCCTGCTCACCGTGCAGCTCCTGCTCCAGCTGGTCCTCACCGTGGTCGCGGTGCTCCTGCTGCTCGTCGTCGGGGTCGGCGTCCTCGGGGCCCGGTCGCCCGTGCCCCTGCGGTTCCTGGCCGCCTTCCTGCTCGGCACGGCCGCGCTGTTCTCCGTGGGCCTGCTCATCGCGGCGCTCGCCCCCAACGGGCGGTCCGCCAACGGTTTCGGCGTGCTGCTCTTCTTCCCGCTGGCCTACCTGGGCGGACTCATGCAGCCCGTCGACCACATGCCCGATATCCTGGCGCTCGCCGGCGGGTACACGCCGCTGGGCGCCCTGCGGCAGAGCCTCCACGACGTCTGGAGCGGCGGAGCCCTCGGTCTGCCGCCCCTGGTCACCATGGCCGTGTACGCCGCGGCCACCAGCCTCGTCGCGGCCAGGTCCTTCCGCTGGGAGTGAGCATGGAGACGGTGTCGGAACGCGACCTCGACCTGCGGGAGGAGCGGCTGCGCCGTCTCACGGGTTCCGTGCCGTACGTCCTCCTGGCGGCCTCCACCGCCCTGACCCTGGTCACCCACGACCTGTCCCGGGCGCGGCTCCTGGAGACACTCGGCCTGGTGGCCCTCACCGCGGTCCTCATGTGGACGATGAACCGCCTGAACCCCGACCGGGCCCACCGCCCGGGGCTGCTGCCCGCCTTCGTCGCCGCCCTGATCGTGATGATCGCCGTGCTCAGCACCCGCAGCGTCTGGTTCGCGGGCTTCTTCGGCTTCGCGGGCTACGTGTACTCCTGGGAGTTCCTCCGGGGCCGGTGGAGGTTCGCGGGGGTGGCTGCCACCGCCGCCGCCACCGTCACCGCCTACATGGGCGGGCTTCCCGAGCCCGCCCCCGCCTCGGTCCTCCTGTACCTGTTCTTCGTCGCCTCCATGGTCGTCCTGGTCGCGGTGTTCAGCCACCTCGGCGAGGTCACCACGGAACGCGGCGACGAGTACAGGCGGATGGTGGCGCGGTTGCGGGAGACCATCCGGGAGAACGAGGGCCTCCACGCCCAGCTGCTGGTCCAGGCGCGCGAGGCCGGGATGCACGACGAACGCGAACGCATGGCCCGGGAGATCCACGACACCCTGGCCCAGGGGTTCGTCGGCATCATTACCCAGCTCCAGGCGGCCGAACGGGCAGGGGGAGGGGCCGGGAGCTCCACGGAGGGCACCACGGTCTCCGCGCGCGGCGCCGGCACCGCCGACGAGGTGGAGCGGGGCGGTGCCGAGTGGCGGCTCCGGGTCGCCAACGCCACCCGTCTGGCCCGGGAGAACCTGGCGGAGGCGCGCCGGTCCGTGCACGCCCTGGGCCCGGCGCCCCTGGAGGCCGCTCCGCTGCCCGACGCCCTGGCCGACCTCACGGCCGAGTGGGCCCGGCTCAACGGGGTGCACGCCGACTTCACCGCGACCGGCCCGGTCCGCCCGCTGCACGGTGAGGTCGAGGCCGCCCTGCTGCGCACCGTCCAGGAGTCCCTGGCCAACGTGGCCAGGCACGCCCGGGCCACCCGGGTCGGGGTGACCCTGTCGTACATGGAGGACGTGGTCGTCATGGACGTGCGCGACGACGGTGTGGGCTTTGTACCGGCCTCCGACCCCGCGCCGGCCCCGGATGCGGTTCGGGGTCCCCGCGGCGCACCCGGTGACGACGGCGCGAACGGCGGATTCGGCCTGACGTCGATGCGGCAGCGGGTGGCCCGCCTGGCGGGCACCCTGGAGATCGAGTCCGAACCCGGTGCCGGAACGGCGGTCTCCGCCGCCGTTCCGGCCGTTCCGAGGGAGTCCCCCGGTGAGTGAACCCCCCATCCGCGTTCTGATCGTCGACGACCACCCCGTCGTCCGGGACGGCATCCGGGGCATGTTGGCCGGTGATCCGGGGTTCGAGGTCGTCGGGGAGGCCGGCGACGGCGCCCGTGCCGTCGAGCTCGCGCGGTCCCTGGGACCCGACGTCGTCCTCATGGACCTGCGCATGCCGGGGACAGGGGGAGTGGACGCCATCCGTGAGCTGGCCCGACTGGGACTTCCGGCCCGTGTCCTGGTCCTGACCACCTACGCGACCGACGGTGACGTCGGTCCCGCCATCGAGGCCGGGGCCACCGGGTACCTCCTCAAGGACGTCCAGCCCGAGGAGCTGGCGCGCGCCGTCCGCCTGGCCGCGCGCGGCGAGACCGTGCTCTCCCCACTGGTGGCGACCCGGCTGGTCGGCAGGGTCCGCGAGCCCGCCGTGTCCCTGAGCGACCGCGAACTGGAGGTCCTCCGGATCATCGCCGGCGGCTCCACCAACCGGGAGGCGGCGGCCCGCCTGTTCATCAGCGAGGCCACGGTCAAGACCCACGTCCTGCACATCTACGGCAAGCTCGGCGTCAACGACCGGGCCGCCGCCGTCGCGGTGGGCTTCCGGCGGGGTCTCCTGGACCTGGGCGACGGGTGAGCCCGGTGGTACCGGTGGTCCTCGTGGTGCGAAGCCCTGGAACAGGGGGGCACCGGCCTTCGCCTCCGGGCCCAGGACACGCGAAAACCCCAGGTCTGAGCGGTGTTGAGTGCGCTCTGACCTGGGGTTTCCTCTGGTAGGGCCCCAGGGGATCGAACCCTGAACCCGCGGATTAAAAGTCCGCTGCTCTGCCAGTTGAGCTAAGGCCCCACGACACGGCCGGGCCACGGGCACCGGGCATCGCCGGGACAACTGTACCGCAGGGCCGCGGCGAGCGCGGAGTAACGGTTTCAGCCCGTTTCGTCACACCGCTCCGGAGCCGGTTCCCGCCGCCGGGGCGGGGCGGGAGGCGGCTCCGGCAGGGTGCTCCCGGGCGCCGCCCCGCAGGCCCGGACCGCCTGGCCGGGCGCGCCGCCGGGCGGGGGACGGGCACTGTTGGTGTACTCGGACAGTCGGGAGACCGGCCACAGACCGACGGCCGTGGTTCGGCGGCCGAGGAGCGACGACCAAGGAGCGGCATGGCGTTCTCGGAGAAACAGCAGGCGGTACTGCGCAAGCCCGCGTTCGGGCACGTGGCCACACTCGGACCGAATGGCGAGCCCCAGTCGAGCCCGGTGTGGATCGACTGGGACGGGGAGTTCCTGAGGTTCAGCCAGACGACCACGAGGCAGAAGCTGCACAACCTCGAACGCGACGGGCGGATCGCGGTGTCGGCCACCGACCCCGACGACCCCTACATGTACGTGGAGGTCCGCGGCGTGGTGGACAGGATCGAGGAGGACGAGGGCAAGGCCTTCATCGACGAGATGTCCCAGAAGTACATGGGCACCCCGTACCCCTGGGGCGACCCCGCCGAGAAACGTGTCATTGTCTACGTTCGGCCCTCACGTTTCGTGGGCCGGTAGGCAGTCGGTAGGACACGGGCGCGGCTCCGCTCCGGCGGAGTCGCGCACTCCCCGGCACGGGCGGCTCCGGCGCCGCCGCGGAGCACACTCGTTGAGAAATATTGCATGGTCTGCAAAGGTTGGCCGTGTACGGGGAGGACCAGCATGGGACTTCGGGAACGGAAGAAGCGGGCGACCCGCCGCGCCCTCCAGGAGGCCGGCATACGCCTCACCCTGGAACGCGGCCTGGAGAACGTGACGGTCGAGGAGATCGCCGTGGAGGCGGACGTCTCGACGCGCACCTTCTTCAACTACTTCGCCACCAAGGAGGAGGCCCTCCTCGGTGACGTTCCCGCGACCCCCGACGAGCAGGTGCGGCAGGCGTTCGTCGACGGCGGCCCCACCGGGGACTTCGTCGAGGACCTCATCACGGTGCTGATCACGTTCCTGGTCAGCACCGAGGACCTCGCCACCCAGCGGGCCGACATGCTCCTGCGCAAGCAACTCACGGAACGCGAGCCCCAGCTCGTGCGAGGACTGCTCGCCCGCTTCCACAACGTGGAGCTGGAGCTGGCCGGGGCCATCGCCGAGCGGACCGGCGCGGACCCCGAGGACGACCGGCCGCAGCTGCTCGCCGCGGCGAGCATGGCGGTGATGCGCCACACCATGAAGCGTCTGCACTACTCGGAGACCGAGGAGCCGGCGGACGTCCGCGCCAAGATCCGAGAGGCGTTCCGCCGCCTCGGCGAGACCTTCGCGCCCCCTTCGAACACGGACTGACCGGCCCGGGCACGCCGCCCGTCCGAGGTCTCCCAGCAGGCGAACGGAACCGTCTATGCCCACCACCAGTCCCACCCGGCTGCGCTGGATCCTCCTGGCGATCATCCTGACGATGCTGCTGGCCTCGCTCGACCAGACCATCGTCGCCACCGCCCTGCCCACGATCGTCGGCGAACTCGACGGCCTGGAGCGCCTGTCCTGGGTCGTCACCGCCTACATGCTCGCGGCCACGGTCGGCATGCCCGTCTACGGCAAGGCCGGGGACGTCTTCGGCCGCCGCCACGTGTACATCTTCGCCATCGCGGTGTTCCTGCTGGGATCGGTCCTGTCCGGCCTGGCGCAGAACATGACCCAGCTCATCGTCTTCCGCGCCGTCCAGGGCATCGGTGGCGGCGGCCTGATGATCAGCGCCCAGGCGATCATCGGCGACGTGGTTTCGCCCCGCGAACGCGGCAGGTACATGGGGGTCATGGGCGCCGTGTTCGGCGTCTCCGCCATCACGGGACCGCTCCTCGGAGGGTTCTTCACCGACCAGCTGGACTGGCGCTGGATCTTCTACATCAACCTGCCGCTGGGAGCGGTCGCGCTGGTCACGGCGCTGGCCGTGATCCACCTGCCCAAGCCGGCCGGGCCCCGGCCCCGGCTGGACTACGCGGGCACGGCACTGCTCGCCGCCACGAGCGTCTGCCTGGTGCTGGTGACGAGCCTGGCCGGGCACACGTACGGCTGGACCGACTGGCAGATCATCGGCCTGGGCGCGGGCGCCGTCGTCTCCGGCCTGCTGTTCGTGGTGGTGGAGCGGCGCGCGGCCGACCCCGTCGTCCCGCTGCGCCTCTTCCGGGACCGCGACTTCGTCCTGACGGCCCTGGTGGGCGTCACCGTCGGCATCGCGATGTTCTCGACGGTCGCCTACCTGCCCACGTTCCTGCAGATGGTCGGCGGAGCGTCCGCCACCGAGTCCGGCCTGCTCATGCTCCCCATGGTGGCCGGGATGCTCACCAGCACCATCACCACGGGACGACTCATCTCCGCCACCGGCCGCTACAAGCACTGGCCGATCATCGGCACGGCCCTCATCACGGTGGGCCTGGTCCTGCTGTCCCGGATGACCGCGGACACCCCCTACGCCTACAACGGGACGGCGATGCTGGTCCTGGGCCTGGGTGTGGGCATGGTGATGCAGAATCTGGTGCTGATCGTGCAGAACACGGCCCCCCGCCGCGACCTGGGGGCCGCCACGTCGGCGAACAACTACTTCCGGCAGATCGGCGCGTCCTTCGGTATCGCCGTGTTCGGGTCGCTGTTCGTGTCCCGCCTGAACCAGCGACTGGAGGGCGCGCCCGGCGGTGGCGTGGAGTTCGGGGGCGGCGAGGCGGGGATCAGTTCCATGACCCCGCAGATGCTCCAGGGCCTGCCCGCGCCGCAGCGCGAGTTCATCGTCGACGCCTTCGCGGGAGCCCTGCCGCCGATCTTCCTGTACGCGGTCCCGGTCGCCCTGGCCGGTTTCGCGCTCTCCTGGTTCATCACGGAGAAGCCCCTGGCCACCAGCGTCCCCGGCCACGGTCAGGACGAGATCCCCGGCCGCCCCGGGGAGGCCGACGAGCCCGACGAGACCGGAACGTCGGAGGGCACCGCCGGAGGGCTCACCACCGGCAGGGACTGACCCCGGGGCCCACCGTCGCCAGGGCGGGAGCCCCGGGCGCAGCCGACGTTCCCCCTCCGCCCGCCACCCCTCAGGGCGTCGACTCCCAGCGTCCTGACCACGGGGCGGGGTGTGAGGCGTCGCCCTCGGGGGAGGAGGTGGGGAGACGGTCCGGTGATCCCGTGTCGGAATGTGCCCCACGCCTCAGGAACGCCGTGGGACTCCGTTCCGTCGAACCCTGCACGGGGGTGTCCGGACTCCCCCGGGCGGCCCCTCCAGAGGGGTCGGGGGGATGTCAGGGGAGGGCCAGGGCTGTCCCCGATGGGAATCGTCGTGGGGAAGGGGCATGGTGGAGACATGAACGAGAACTACCAGAGCAAGCGGTTCCGACGCAGTGGGACCGACCGCTACCTCGCCGGCGTCTGCGGCGGCATCGCCGAGTTCCTCAAGGTCGACTCCACCCTCGTCCGTCTGGTCCTCGTGGTCCTGACCTTCTTCGGGTTCAGCGGTGTCTTCGTCTACATCCTGGCCTGGCTGGTCATGCCGGCCGCGAACGAGCAGCGCTCCCTGCTGGAGCAGATCATCCGCAACTTCCAAGGAAAGCCGAGCGAGAACTGATGTGGACCCTCAGAGCACACCCGGGATGGGAACGCCGCGAACTCCGCTCCCCACGGGAGGAACGCGAGACCGAGGAGGCCCGCGAACCCTCCGTGGAGTGCCGCGGAGAGCGCTAGGGCCGCTCGGTCGCGTCCATCCGCGCGATGGTCTCGCCCGAGAGGCGTGACCACGGGATCGCCAGAAGCGCGGCGAAGCCCACCCCGAGCACACCGGCCGAGACGATGACCACGCCGGTGCCGAAGAACTCGGCGAAGAACCCGGCGAGCAGGATGCCGACGCCCTGCGCGGCCTGGAGCCCGGACGCGACCAGCCCGAAGGCCAGTCCCCGGCCCTCCTGGGGCACGCACAGCACGAACGCCGCGTTGGCCACGAATTGGTAGGAGCCCGCGACGCCGCAGAGGGCGAGGGCGGTCACCATCAGCCACAGCGGCGGGTCGAACAGCCACAGCAGCAGCGGCACCGACGTGAGCACCGCCAGCGGCCCGAGCAGGCGCATACGGGTCGGCGGCGGGATCAGGCGGGTGAGGACGAACCCGCCGAGGAACGCGCCGATCGACGAGCCGGCCATGATGAACCCCGCCGCGGCCGCTCCGGCGCCGATCTCGGCGGCCATGGGGTTGGCCAGCCCGTAGGGGATCATGTAGAGCCCGGCGAGCCAGGCGAGCAGCGCCAGGGTGCGCAGCCGCGGGTCGCCGAAGACGAGCTTGGCGCCGTCCCGGGTCATGGCCAGGAACCCGGGCCGCTCCTCCTTCTCGCCGCGGGGTGCCGGGCGGGCCCGCACCCCGATCAGCACGACGGCCGCGGACAGGACGAACAGGATCCCGGTCGACATGACGGTGATGTTGGGGCCGACGTGCGCGACGATCACCCCGCCCGCCACGAGTCCGGCGAGCATGCCCAGTTGCGAGGTCAGCTGGATGATGGCGGTGCTCGCGACGTAGCGCTCGCCCTGGATGATCTCCGCCATCATGGCGGCGCGGGCCGCGGAGAAGGGGATGGACGGAAGGACCGAGCAGAACAGCAGGAGCCAGATCGCCCAGATCGGCATGCCCGGGATTCCGATGAGCACGATCACGGCGGCGCGCGCGAGGTCGCAGATGATCATCATCCGGCGCCGCGGGAAAAGGTCGGCGAGCCCCGCGATCAGGGGGCTGATGATCGGCGGCAGGAAGGTGAGGGCCAGGGTGACGCCGGCGGCGAGGGCGGAGCCCGTCACCTGGAAGACGAGGATGGTGGTCGCGATGTTCAGCAGGTTGGTGCCGATCATCGAGAGCGCGTGGGCGAGCCAGATGGCGCGGAACTCACCGATCGCCATGACGTCGCGGTAGCTGCTGCGCCAGTCGTCCTTGCCCGGTTCGCCTGAGGTCGCGTGGTCGGGGGCGCTCGAAGACTCGTGGTCTCCGTTGTCAGGTGTGTTGTCGAGGCGCGGTTTGGCCACCCGGCACTCCCTTACTGTTACAGGGTTGAAATCACGCTGTGTCGTGTCTCAATGACCAACCGTTCCGGAAGGTGAGCTTCCTCGCAAGCCACTTGGGCACATTCGTGTCTGATTCGTTGCTGCGGGTAATGGACGGCGGGTCGAATCGGCAATGTCGAATCCGGCGTGCACACGGAATGTTTTCGCTGGTGACAATGTGTACACGTGCGATCGCGGTGCCGTCACGGGGTTTCGGTTGCGGGGCAGTGGTTTCCGAATGTGTACGCAGAGCACTGAAAATGGAACCCCGTACCGAAAAACGGGGGCGGGATTCGGAGCCCCCGGGCAGGGGTCAGCCCCACCCGAGTTCGGTCAGGCGCGCGTCGTCGATCCCGAAGTGGTGCGCGATCTCGTGCACCACTGTGACCAGGACTTCCTCCACCACCTGCTCGGGGGTCTCGCAGATCGCGCAGATGTTCCGGCGGTAGATGAAGATCTGATCCGGGAGGACGCCGAAGTAGGAATCGCCGCGCTCGGTCAGCGGGATGCCCTCGTACAGGCCGAGCAGGCCGTCCGGGGACTCGTCCTCCACGGTGATCACCACGTTGTCCATCAACCGGGACAACTCGGACGGGATCTCGTCCAGGGCGTCGACGACCAGCTCCTCGAAGGCCCTGCGTGTCAGTTCAACCACGCCTGCCATTGTGCTGCCTCCCGGGGTGGGGCGGAAGCGCGTCCCAAGCGACATAACACTCTGGAAAGGGAGGAAATATTGGGAACGAACCCTGTCGGCGGCATGATGGGGGTGTGTTGTCTTGGGAATCTATCCGCGGTCACGATCTCCGTGGGGCCTTCGCGCGGCTCCGCGTCTCCCTCGACCGGATGCGCGCCGGGCGAACGTGGCGGTGGGGGTGCGTCGTCGTCGCCGGCCTGGTCGGGGGCTGGCTCGGCCTTGCGCTGGGCGGGCAGGTGGTCACCCCCATCGGCCCCGCCGACGTCACCCTGGGGCTGACACCCCAGTGGCGCGGGGAGACGGTCGTCGACGTGGCCCCGCTGGGCCAGCTCGCCTTCGACACGCACAGCGCGCCCCTCAAGCTGGAGGCGACGATCTCCGACATCCGGCTGTCGGCGGCCCAGGAGATGTTCGCCGACCCGGACGCCATCAACAGGATGGCCGCGGGCATCGGATCGGACCTGCGCGACGGTGTGGTCGCGCTGCTGGTCCGCGCAGTCCTCGCAGCGACCCTCGGCGCCGCCCTGATGGGCCTCCTGCTCTTCAGGAGCGCCCGCCGGGCCGCGTGCAGCGCGGCGGTCTCCCTCGCCGTCCTGGTGGCCTCCGGCGCCGCCGCGGCGGGCACCTTCAACCCGAGCGCCATCGCCGAACCCCGCTACACCGGCCTGATCGCGGGCGCCCCGCAGGTGGTGGGCAGCGCCGAGGAGGTGGTGGGCCGCTTCAGCCAGTACCAGGAGCAGCTCGCGGGCCTGGTCGGCAACGTCGCGATGCTCTACGAGGCCACCTCGACCCTCCCCGTGTACGAGGAGGACGAGTCGGTGATCCGTGTGCTGCACGTGTCGGACATCCAGCTCAACCCCGCGTCCTGGAGCATCATCCGCACCCTCCAGGAGCAGTACGGGGTGGACGTGGTCGTGGACTCCGGGGACCTCACCGACCGCGGCAGCGCCACCGAGGACGTGTTCGCCGACGAGATCGGCAAGCTCGACGTGCCGTATGTGTGGGTGCGCGGCCAGCACGACTCCATGGGCACGCAGCGCGCGGTCGAGGCCCAGTCGAACGCCGTGGTGCTCGACGGCGGCATCGAGGAGGTGGGCGGACTCACCTTCTACGGTTCGGGGGACCCCCGGTTCACCCCCGACGCCACCCGCCTCAACCCCGACGCCGCCGGGGTGTCCGCCCAGGGCGAGGAGGAAGCCGGTGAGGTGATCGGCTCACGCGAGGACGTGGACGTGGTCCTCATGCACACGCGCACGCAGGCGGAGGCGTTCGACGGGGTGGTGCCCCTCGTGCTGACGGGCGGGGACCACCTGAGGTCCACCGAGCTGACCGATCTCGGCACCCGGTTCCTCGTCCAGGGCTCCACCGGGGGTGCGGGTCTGCGTGGCCTTGATCACGGTCCGGACCGTCCGACCCCCTACCAGGCGTCGCTGCTGTACTTCGACGCCGAGAGCGGGCGCCTCCAGGCCCGCGACGACATCGATCTGGGCGGCATCGGACTCACGTCCGCGCAGGTCGAGCGGCACATCGAGGCCGACCCCGACCGTCCGGTCGGTGACCCCCCGGAGGACGCGGAGACGGAGGGCGGCGAAGGCGGCCGCACGCCGTAGCGCCCGTGTGTGCGCGAGCGTTCGCGCAGGTCGTGGAGGTGGGCTCCGACAGAGGCAATCGCTTTGGCGTTGGTGGGAATCTCCCCTATGCTTGACCTGTCACACGGGCCCCCATCGTCTAGCGGCCTAGGACGCCGCCCTTTCAAGGCGGTAGCGCGGGTTCGAATCCCGTTGGGGGTACGACGCGGTTCGAGCACTGTCGGACGTCTGGCAGAATAAGAACCGCAACAACGCGCCAGGTCGAGCGCCGGGCGCGACAACAGAACAAGGTCCTGTGGAGCAGTTAGGAGTGCTCGCCACCCTGTCAAGGTGGAGGCCGCGGGTTCAAATCCCGTCAGGACCGCCGTCGCCGAGTGATCGGCGAGTGCGGCTAGGTAGCTCAGTTGGTACGAGCGTCCGCCTGAAAAGCGGAAGGTCGGCGGTTCGACCCCGCCCCTAGCCACCCAGATTGAGCAGCATCAAAGCCCGGTAGCCCTTTGGCTCCGGGCTTTTTTGGCGGCTACGTGACAGCAACCGGGTCACCCGAGAGCGTCCCCGAGCTTCCCCGGAGCCCTCCGCTTGTCATCGGGCGGGGCGTGCGCGTAGATGGTCATCGTCACCCCGATGTCGCTGTGCCCGACGATCTCCCGGACCACCCGCGGCGGCACCTCCAGGTTCAGCAGCAGCGTCACGCACGTGTGCCGCAGGTCGTGGAAGCGCGTCCCCTCCAGCCTCCCGCCCCTCCGCTGCCCCGCCTGCCTCCGGGGCAGGGGGCTTCGGTCGCCGTTCCCGATTCGCCGGGTCAGCGTCTTGACCTTGACCCAGGGTCAACCCTCCATCGTTGTTCCGGAGCCGCTTCGCAGAGGGCGGGAGGCTCGGACAGGAGGCAGACGATGACACCTTTCGCCGAAAGAACCGCGGGTGATCCGGTGGGCGGGCCCGTGCGGCGAGAACCCGCCCGGGCAGGGGACGAGGTGACCCCCGCATGACCCCCGACTTCCCGATCAGCGTCAAGGGCCTGGAGAAGTCCTACAAGGACCTGCACGTGCTGCGGGGCGTGGACTTCGAGGTGGCGCGGGGGAGCATCTTCGCACTGCTCGGCTCGAACGGTGCGGGCAAGACCACCGTGGTGAGAATCCTGGCCACCCTGCTGAGGGCGGACGCCGGGACGGCGCGGGTGAACGGTTTCGACGTCGCCACCCAGGCGCGGGACGTGCGCGAGTCCATCAGCCTCACCGGCCAGTTCGCCGCGGTGGACGAGATCCTCACCGGCCGGGAGAACCTCGTCCTCGTCGCGAGGCTTCGACACCTGCCGACCCCGGGCGCGGTCGCGGACGACCTGCTGGCACGGTTCTCGCTGACCGAGGCCGCGGGCCGCAGGGTGGCGACGTATTCGGGTGGCATGCGACGCCGCCTGGACATCGCGATGAGCCTGATCGGGAACCCGCCCGTCGTCTTCCTGGACGAGCCGACCACCGGGCTCGACCCGCAGGCGCGCATCGAGGTGTGGGAGACGGTGAGGGAGCTGGCCTCGCACGGAACGACGGTGCTGCTCACGACCCAGTACCTGGAGGAGGCCGAACAGCTCGCCGAGCGGATCGCGATCCTGCACCGGGGCCGCATCATCGTCAACGGCACCCTCGCCGAGCTCAAGAAGCAGTTCCCGCCGGCCGAGGTCGAGTACGTCGAGAAGCAGCCCGCCCTGGAGGACATCTTCCTGGCCCTCGTCGGCGACAACGGCGCCACCGCCACCAGCACGGACACCGCCACCGGCCCGGCAGCGTCGGCGCCGACGATCAGGGAACAGGGATGAACACGCACTTCCTCGGCGACACCGCCGTCCTCACCGGCCGCTCGTTGCGGCACATCATGCGCAGTCCCGACACCATCATCACCACCGCGATCATGCCGATCGCGTTCATGCTGTTGTTCGTCTACGTGTTCGGCGGAGCGATCGACCTCGGGTCCGGATCCGGCGCGGGCGCCGCCGAGTACGTGAACTACCTGCTGCCGGGCATCCTGCTCATCACGATCGCGTCCGGCATCGCCTACACCGCGTTCCGGTTGTTCCTGGACATGCAGGGCGGCATCTTCGAACGGTTCCAGTCGATGCCGGTCGCCCGGTCGTCCGTGCTCTGGGCGCACGTGTTGACCTCGCTCGTGGCCAACCTGGTCTCGCTCGGCGTCGTCGTGGGCGTCGCGCTGATCATGGGCTTCCGCTCGGGGGCGGGCCTTGGGGCGTGGCTCGCCGTGACCGGTCTCCTGGTCGTCTTCACACTGGCGCTGACCTGGATGGCCGTGATCCCCGGCCTGACCGCGAAGACGGTGGACGGTGCGAGCGCGTTCTCGTACCCGCTCATCTTCCTGCCGTTCCTCAGCTCGGCCTTCGTGCCGACGGAGTCGATGCCCGGCCCGGTCCGGTGGTTCGCCGAACACCAGCCCGTCACCTCCATCGTCAACACGATCCGCGACCTTCTCGCGCAGGAACCGGTGGGCGGGGAGGTGTGGACCGCCCTCGCCTGGTGCGTCGGCATCCTCGTCCTCTTCTACGCCCTCGCCATGGTGGTCTACCGGCGTAAGACCGGCTGAGGCAGTCTGGGATCCATGCTCACCATCAGCCAACTCGCTGCCTACGCCGGGGTGACGGTGCGGGCCGTGCGCCACTACCACCGGATCGGACTGCTGCCCGAGCCCGCGCGTGACCGCTCCGGGTACCGGGTCTACGATGCCGACGCGGTCGTGCGACTGATCCGTATCCGTACCCTGGCGGACGCGGGAGTGCCGCTGGCCCGGGTGCAGGAGCTCCTCGACGCCGGACAGGAGGAGTTCCTCAGGGGTGTTCGGGAGATCGACAAGGAGCTGCGCGCCGAGGCGCGTCGGCTGCAGGACACCCGCAAGAGGCTCGCCAGGCTCGCTGCCGGAGATCATCTGGCGCTCCCGCAGGGCGTGGTGGACTACCTCGACCGGCTGCGCGGACTCGGCCTCGACGAGCGGTACATCGAAATGGAACGGGACGCGTGGATCATGATCGCGGGCCAGATCCCGCACAAGATCGACGCCGTGATCGCCACGAAGCACAGGGAGCTGGACGATCCCGACATGGTGGAGTTCTATCGCCTGGTGAGCGAGGCGCTCGACTGGTCGGCCGACGACCCGCGGATCGTCCGGATCGCCGACATCCTGGAAGGGTTGATGATCCGCGCCGTGGAGGCCGACGGACTGCAGGAGGACGGCTTGGACGACCCCTTCGTCGACCTGATGGACTCCACCATGCTCGAATCCTCACCGGTCGCGGAACGGCTGCTGGCGATCCTGGGGGAGCGGGGCTGGAAGGGCTGGACGCGCGTTGAGCGCGTGCCTTCCGCCAGGCTCCGCGACGAGTGCTCCGGGGAGGGGGAGATCGCCGCCGCGCGTGCGTCCGGGGAGGCGGCTCGGTCGGAGACGTCCGGCCACTGCGGTGCGGGCCAGCGGCGCGCAGACGGTTGACCCGGCGGCCCGCTTCTGGGAACCGGCTACGCGCACACCGGGGGTCCGGCATCCGACGGGGGCCGTCCCTCCCGGACCGCCCCTGATCGGCCTCCTTCCCCCGCCCCCGCGGTACCGGCCTCCCGGGCCCCGGGCCGTTCCCGCGTGCCCGGCGGTCAGCGGTGTCACTCGCCACACGGGACGGGTTCCACGCGGCGTAGAAGCACGTCAGAGGCGTCGAGAACGCCCCCTCCTGAGACGGTCCGGGGCTCGGTGTCCTCCGCCGGGCTTGACCGTGCCCCCACGGCATGGTCTGCAATGGCACCTACCAGCGCGGGACACGGGGTGCTGGATCGTTGAGGGAGGAGCAGCCATGGCGTGGAGCACCCGTCAGCTTGCCGAACTCGCCGGAACCACGGTGAAGGCCGTGCGGCACTATCACAGGATCGGTCTGCTCGAAGAGCCCGAGCGTGCCGCCAACGGCTACAAGCGCTACGGCGCCGAGGACCTGGTGCGGCTCCTGCGCATCCGGAAGCTCGCGGACATCGGGTTGTCGCTGGCGCAGATCGCGGAGACGGTGGACACCGGCGAGCCCCCCGAGGAGGCGCTGCGCCGGCTGGACGTCGAGTTGGCGGCAGCGGTGGACCGTCTCCAGGAGGTGCGCTCCGAGCTGTCCCTCATCCTGTCGCAGCGGCTGCCCGTGGACCTGCCCGTGGAAATCGCGTCGGTCGCCGGGACGCTCACGGAGACGGACCGTTCACTGGCCCTGGTGATGACGCGGGTGACCTCTCCGGAGACGGCGGGGGCCTACGTCGAGCTGCTGCGGGACTCCGAGCCGCACCCCTCGGACGAGGCGTTCGCGAGTCTGTCGGCGGACGCCGACGAGCAGAGGCGGCGCGACGTCGCCGAGCTGATGCTCCCCCTGGCCCGTCGGCAGCTCGCCGACTACCCCGAGCTGGACTGGGCCTCCTTCCCCACGGCCTCGCCCCGGATCGTGGAGGCGGTGGTCGCGATGATGCCCGCCCTGTTCAACCCCGCCCAGCTCGACGTCCTGGTGCGCGTCGGACGCGAACTCCTGACGGACCGCGAACGTGACGGACAGACCTGACCGGACACCCCTGACACCGACCGCCGACGGGAAGGAACCCGCCAGCATGACGACCGCCCACTCCGAAGCCACGGCCCCGGAGCCACCGGCTCCCGCCGAGGCCCCGGTGCGTTCGACGCCGGTCTCGGAACGCGCCCTCGCCCCCGACCTCGCACGCGGCATGATGCTGCTGCTGATCGCGCTCGCCCACGTGCCGTGGTTCCTCTACGACGCCCCCGCCGGCCTTGCCATGCTGCACCCCGCCGACGGCAACCTCGCGGACAGGGTCGCGCAGGTCGCGTCCCTGATGGTGGTGGACGCCCGGACCCACACGATGTTCGGGTTCCTCTTCGCCTACGGGATCGGGCAGATGTACGCCCGGCAGAAGGCGCGCGGAACGAGTGAGAAGGACGTCCGCGGGATCCTGCGGACACGGCACCTGTGGATGCTCGCCTTCGGAGCGGTACACGCCCTCCTGCTGTGGCAGGGCGACATCCTCGGCACCTACGGCCTCATCGGCCTCATCATGGTCCCGCTCTTCTTCCACCGCAGCGACCGCACCCTCAAGATCTGGCTGGCCGTCCTGCTGGCCCTGGGGGCCCTGTTCACCCTCGTGTCGGTCATCGCGGCCCTCGCGACGCCGGACGCCGTGTCCGCGGTCACGGCGGCCGACATGCAGAGGGCCAGCATCGCCGAGACGAGCTACCTGCTCTCCGCCGTAATCCGCTTCCCCACCTGGGTCTTCGCCCTGGGCTCCGGCCTGATCAGCCTCGCCCTGCCGACCGTGTTCCTGATCGGCGTGCTCGCGGCACGGCACCGGTTCCTGGAGGAGCCGGAGCGCCACCTGCCGCTGCTGCGCCGGGTCGCCGTCCTGGGCATCGCCGTCGGCTGGATCGCCGGACTGGCGCTGGGACTCCAGCACATCGGTGTCCTCGACCTCGCGAACGGCTCGGCGCTCGCCTCGGTGCACTTCTACACCGGCATCTTCGCCGGGGTGGGCTACGCCGCCCTGTTCGGGCTCGTCGCGCACCGGATCGCTGCCCGCGGGGGCCGGTGGTCCCTCCCGGTCCAGGCGCTGGTCTCCCTCGGCCGCCGGTCCCTGAGCGGCTACCTCGCCCAGTCGCTGGTCTTCGCGCCCTTCCTGGCGGCCTGGGGCCTCGGGCTGGGGGTGCACCTGTCCAGCTGGACGGCGGTGCTGGTGGCCGTGGGCACCTGGCTGCTGACCGTCGTCGCCGCGTACCTGCTGGACCGTTCGGGCAGGCGCGGACCGGCGGAGGTCCTGCTGCGGAAGCTGACCTACCGCAGGACGAGCCGCCGGAGCCCGGCCGCGCCCGACGCGGCGCCGGCGCAGGTGTGACGGAGGCGCCCGCGGAGCCCCGGCACCACAGGCGCCCACGCCCACGGAGCCGGCCACCCGGGATGCCGAGCCGGTCCGGGGAGGCCGGTAGGCACACCCGGGAGGCGGAAGCCCGGCGGACCGTCCCCGCCCCCACCCCGTGATGGGCGCAGGCGACGCCCGGAGGCCGACAGGCTCCGGGCGTCCTCCGTGTCCGGGACGGACCCGGGGTGCGGGGAGGGGGAATTGGGTCGCGGTGTCCGCCTCCGTGCGGCACAGTGCGTCCATGGACGACACGCGGGGACTGGATCCGGACGGCACGATCGCGCGCGAGGGCTCGCCGGCACGGGTCGCCCCGGCCTTCGCCCCGGTGGTGGAGGCCGCCCGCGCCCGGATCGCCGCCGGGTTCGGCGACGCCCTGCACAGCGCCTACCTCTACGGGAGCGTCCCCCGGGGCACCGCCGTCCCCGGAACCTCCGACCTCGACCTGCAACTGGTGTTCCGCGAGGCGGTGACCGAGGAGCAGCGCGCGGCGGCCAGGAGGATGGAGGCCGACCTCGACGCCGCCTTCGACCAGGTCGACGGGGTCGGGATCCTGTCGGGATCGGTCCATGACGCGCTCAGCGAGCGCGAACGGCACGACTTCGGGTTCTTCCTCGCCTGCCTGTGCACGCCACTCCTCGGCGAGGACCTCGCGGACCGGCTGCCGCGCTACCGCCCCACGTCCCTGCTGGCCCGCGAGACCAACGGGGACCTGCACCTGGTCCTGCCGCGCTGGCGGGAGAGGGCCGCGCGGGCGGAGACCGCGGACGAGCGCGCCGCGCTCGGACGCAGTGTGGGCCGCCGTCTGGTCCGCGCCGGGTTCACCCTGGTCATGCCCCTCTGGGGCGGCTGGACAAGTGATCTGGGGGAGTCCGCCGAGATCTTCGGCCGCTACCATCCCGAGCGGCTCGCCCCGATGCGGGTGGCGGCGGCCGAGGGGCGCGCCCCCTCGGGGGACCCCGGGACACTGTCCGCGCTGATCGACGGCCTGGGGCCCTGGCTCGCCGCCGAGTACAGGGCGGTGCACGGGGAGAAGGCGCCCCGCCCCTGACCCCTGGGCCGGTGCGGGGAGGCCTCGGAGGCGGGTCCCGGGCGCGGCGGTCGACGGCGGGGAGCACGCCGACCGCGGCGCCCCTCCGGCGCGACGGGCACCACCGGTACGGCCCCTCGGGCCAGGGGTGACGAGGGCCACGGCCTCCGCCCGCGACATCGGGTAGGGTCCGGACCCGTGAGCCATGTGACCGCGGCGGACGGAACCCGCATCTGGTACGACGCCCTCGGTGAGGGCGATCCCCTGCTGCTCCTCAACGGGCAGTCTCTCGACCACGGGATGTGGGACGGGGTCCGCGGCGGGTTGGCGCGCGGGCACCGGGTCGTCCGGGTGGACTTCCGGGGCACCGGCGGCAGTGACGCCCCCCTCGGGGAGCCCTACGACCTGGAGCTGTTCGCGGGGGACGCCCTGACCGTCCTGGACGCGCTGGAGATCCCGAGGGCCCACGTCTACGGGTTCTCCATGGGCGGCAAGGTCGCCCAGGCGTTCGCGGCCTCGGCGCCCGACCGCCTCGGCGCGCTCGTCCTGGGTTCCACCGGCCCGGGCGGGAGCAACGAGGTGGAGCGCCCGGCGTCGTCCACCCTGGCGCTGCGCAGGGCCAACACCGCGGCCGGGCGGGACGCGATCGCCGAGCTGTTCTACTCGCCCGCGTGGGCGTCCGCCCATCCCGACACGGTGACCCGCATCCTCCCCCACGGACCGCTGCGCGCCCAGCGCCTGCACTTCGGGGCGAGCACCGGGTACGACGGCTGGGACCTGCTGCCGCGCATCCAGGCGCCGACCCTCGTCGTGCACGGTGAGGACGACGACCTGACGCCGGTCGGCAACGCCGCCCTCCTGGCCGAGCGGATCCCCGGCGCGCGCCTGCTCGTGCTGCCGGGCATGCGCCACGGGTACCTGCACGAGGACGAGTCGAAGGCCACCCGCGAGGTGCTCGACTTCCTGGCGGGCCACCCGCTCTAGGCCGCGTTCCGCGGATCATTCCGGGCTCGCGTCCCCCAGGCTGCCTCTCGCTGCGCCGACTGCGCTTGGACAGCCAAACCCGGGCTGACCTGCGCTACTCGTCTTGCGAGAGATGGCCTGGAAGCCGCTCGCGTCGATCGGCGCAAGCGCCGAGTCAACCGAAAGCATCCACAGAACACGCCCTAGCGGGGCCCGAGCCCACCGCGTGCCCGGCAGGGGAGCGCCGTCCCGGGCCTCCTCCGGGCGCACGGGCGCCCGCGTCGCGGTCCGACGCGGGGACCGCGCAGGCCGCGGAGCCGCCGTGCGTCAGGCGGGCGGGGGGAAGTCCGTGCGGAGCCGGTCCAGTACGCGCCGGTCCCGCTTGGTCGGGCGCCCGGCGCCCCTGTCCCGCCGGATGACCGGAAGGTTGGCCTCCGGGGGAGCCTCGGGGGTGTTGTCGACGTAGCAGCGGACGGCGACCGGGGCGCTGACGCGCTTCTCGATGACGTGGCCGACGTCCACGATCCGCGTGGTCCCGTGCAGGCGGACCCGCACCTCGTCGCCGACCTTGACCGGGGACGCCGGCTTGGCGGGGCGGTCGTTGACGCGCACGTGCCCGCCGCGGCAGGCCTGCGCCGCGTCGGCACGGGTCTTGACCAGGCGCACGGCCCACAGCCAGCGGTCGACCCGGGTGCTCTCCGGTCCGGGTGGCAGGGGTGCCGGTGACTCGTTCACGCCGGGTCCTCTCGGGGTCTCGTCGGGGGTGAAGCGGATGCCAGCCACTCTAGGGGGATGCCGGTACGAAGTACTCCGAAGTCGCGCTAGAGTTGTACCAGCAACGAGGTCCTGTGGAGCAGTTAGGAGTGCTCGCCACCCTGTCAAGGTGGAGGCCGCGGGTTCAAATCCCGTCAGGACCGCATGAGAAGGCCCGGTGTCCCAGGACACCGGGCCTTCGGCGTTCCACGGCCGTACCGGGTTCCGGGCCGTGACCGGCGACCGGGTGTCCCGGATCCCCAACCGGGACACCCGGTCGGATCCTCCGGCCCGCGGGGCGAGCCGCCCTTCGTGCCCCTTTGACCTGGGAGAACATGGTGGTCTACGCGCGGGCTGTCCGCCGCGAACTCCGTGCGCGGCCATGCGGACCGCTGTCCCGCGGTTCCGCACCGCGGAGGCGGGGGAGACCCGTGCCGGGGCCGGTCGAGGCCGCCCCCGGGTGTCGCGGGCAGGACGCCGAAGACGCAGGACACGGAAGGGCAGGGGCACTGTGAGCTACCGGTACGCCGTTGAGCGGACCGACCACTCGGCTCTGGCGAGCGGGCAGGTGCTGCGGTCCGCGCCCGGCTTCCCGGGGTTCCCGGTACGGATGGCCAGCGAACTGTTCCAGCGGGCGATGGTGCACACCAAGGAGGAGCGCGTGCGCCTCTGGGACCCCTGCTGCGGCAGCGGCTACCTGGTCACGGTCCTGGGCTTCCTGCACCGGGACCGGCTCACGCGGGTCCGCGCGAGCGACGTGGACCCGGATGCCGTCGCCCTGGCGGCCCGCAACCTCCGCCTGCTCTCCGCGGAGGGCCTCGCCGAGCGGGAGGACGAGCTCCGCCGCTCCGCCCGCGACTTCGGGCGCCCGGAGTTCGTCGAGCGCGCCGAGTCCACCCGGGACCTCGCCGCCGGGCTCTCCGCCATGGGCGGCGACCTGCCGCACGAGGCGGTCGTCGGGGACGTGTTCGCGTTGCGGGAGCCGGTGGAGGCCGACCTGGTGGTGACCGACGTGCCCTACGGCGAGATGACCTCCTGGGCGGGCGACGTCCCGGGAGGCGCGGGCGACGGGTCCGCGGGGCATGACGCAGGCGGCGGGGACGGCCGGGCGTTCCGCCCCGGAGAGGGCGGGGGCGGGGGCGGAGAGCCCCTGCGGGCGATGCTGGCGTCCCTGGGACGGGTCCTGCCCGAGCACGCCGTGGTCGTGGTGACGGCGAGGACGAGGCGGATCTCCCTGCCGGAGGGCGTACGGGCGCTCGAGCGCGTCAAGGTGGGCAACCGGGCCGCCGCCCTCGTCCGAGCCCGGGACATCGCCCCGTAGCGACCGGACCGGGGCGCCCGGCACGCTTCCCCTCCGGGCGACCGTGCCCCCACGGCGGGTATCGCCGCCGGTCCCCGCCGTGCTCACACGGTCACGGCAGGCTGCGGCGGGCCGGAGCCGGTGGGGACGCGGCAGGGGCGCGGTCCGGCCGGGGCTCTGCCGGGCGGACTCAGGCGGACACGTCGCGGAAGGCCCGGGAGGTGTACAGGGCCACCGCCAGCGAGACCGCCGCCAGCAGCACGAAGCCCAGCGTGTAGGCGCCCGTCGCCTGGTAGACCACCCCCATCAGCAGCGGCGGGAAGTAGCCGCCCAGGCCGCCGGCCGCGCCCACGAGACCGGTCACCGTACCGACCCTGGACGGGTCGACCAACTTCGCGACCAGCGCGAACACGGCACCCGTGCCCAGCCCCAGCGACAGCGCGATCAGCACGAACGCCGCGCCCGCCGGGAACTCCGCGGGCGGGTGCAGGGCCAGCACGATCGCGAACACGCCCGTGCCGGCGAACGAGGCCAGGCACACCCTCACCGGACCGATCCGGTCCGACAGGATGCCGCCGATCGGCCGGGCGATCACGGCGGCCACCGCGAAACCGGCGGTGCGCAGCCCGGCGGCGGTCTGCGCGTAGTCGTACGACATCGTCAGCAGGGTCGGCAGGTAGGTGGAGAAGGCCACGAACCCGCCGAAGGCGACCGCGTACAGCAGGGACGCCTGCCAGGTCGCCCTCAACTTCAGCGCGGCGCGCATCCCCGGCAGGGCGGGCTCCGTCCGGGGCTTCCACGCGGGCGCGTCCCGGCTGAACACCCACATCACCGCGCCCATCGCCGCCAGTGCCGCGCACATCAGCAGGTGCGTGGTGAGGATCCCCAGCGTCTCGACGAGCAGGGGGGTGAGGAACGACGACAGGGCGGTGCCGCCCATGCCCGCTCCGAACACGCCCGTGGCGAAGCCGCGCCGCCCGGCCTTGTACCAGGCGTTGACGAAGGGGATCCCGACGGCGAACGACGTGCCCGCGATCCCCAGGAAGAAGCCCCAGAGCAGCAGCATGCCGTAGGACGCCGACGAGACCCCCACCAGGAAGGTCGGCACGATGCTCACGAAGCAGAGGACCGTGAACATCAGCCGGCCGCCGTAACGGTCGGTCAGCGATCCCACCGGGATGCGCCCCAGGGAGCCCACCAGCACCGGGAACGCGACCAGGATCGAGGTCTGCGTCGGTGTCAGGTCGAGCTCTTGCGTGTAGGTCCGCGACAGAGGACCGACGAGGTTCCAGGCCCAGAACGTCAGCGCGAACGCCGCCGTGGCCAGGGCGAGGTTGGCGCCCGCTGTTCCCGAGCGGGTGGACCGCTCCCCGACTTGCGCTCTCATCGCGGCTCCTCACGTCCTGTCGACCAGGCCTGCTGTGTCCCGTTCAGCCGCGATTGTCACCCCTTCCGGTGTGGGATACGTGACTTCCCCGCCGGAGAAGGCATATTCATTAACGGAATGTGGTGGGTGATGGACTCCGGAAACACTCCGAAATGCCATGCGCGGCAATGAGCTGTTAAACGAGGTGTCTCCTGAATGGCGGAAAACAGCAAAGGCGGCGGTGCCGGGGACGCCCTTCTCCGGATGGGCAGCCGCCTGGTCCGGGCGGAGCCGCTCGACGGTGTCCGCGCACAGGTCAGGCACGGAGGCCGCGACGGTGACGTCTTCTACAGGGACCGTTGGAGCCATGACCGGGTCGTGCGTTCCACCCACGGCGTGAACTGCACCGGTTCGTGTTCCTGGGACGTGTACGTGAAAGACGGGATCATCACCTGGGAGACGCAGGCCACCGATTATCCCTCCGTCGGCCCGGACCGCCCCGAATACGAGCCCCGCGGCTGTCCGCGAGGTGCCGCCTTCTCCTGGTACACCTATTCTCCGACCCGTGTCCGCTACCCCTACGCGCGCGGTGTCCTCGTGGAGATGTACCGGGAGGCGCGCGGGCGCCTCGGGGACCCGGTGGCGGCCTGGGAGGAGATCACCACCGATCCGGTCAGGCGCCGCCGCTACCAGCGGGCGCGGGGCAAGGGCGGCCTCGTGCGGGTCACCTGGGACGAGGCCCTGGAGATCGCCGCCGCCTCCCACGTATTCACCATCAAGCGGTACGGGCCGGACCGCGTCGCCGGGTTCTCGCCGATCCCCGCGATGTCGATGGTCTCGCACGGGGTGGGCGCCCGCTTCGTGAACCTCGTCGGCGGCTCCATGCTGTCGTTCTACGACTGGTACGCGGACCTGCCGGTGGCCTCGCCGCAGGTGTTCGGCGACCAGACCGACGTCCCCGAGTCCGGCGACTGGTGGGACGCCGCCTACCTGGTCCTGTGGGGCTCCAACGTCCCCGTCACCCGCACCCCCGACGCGCACTGGATGGCGGAGGCCCGCTACCGGGGCCAGAAGGTGGTCGTGGTCTCCCCGGACTACAGCGACGCCACCAAGTTCGCCGACGAGTGGCTGGCCCCCCACCCCGGCACCGACGGGGCGCTGGCCATGGCCATGGGCCACGTCATCCTCAAGGAGAGGTTCGTCGACCGGACCACGCCGCGGTTCGAGGACTACGTCCGCCGGTACACCGACCTGCCGTTCGTGGTCTCCCTGGAGAGCCGCGACGGCCGCCTGGTGCCCGGCAAGTTCCTCACCGCGTCCGACCTCGGACCCGACCGGGAGCAGTCCCGGAGCGAGAACGCCGACTGGAAACCGGTGATCTGGGCGGACGGCGAGGACGCACCGGTCGCGCCCAACGGCACCATCGGCGACCGGTGGGGCGAGGAGGGCGTGGGCAGGTGGAACCTCGACCTGGAGGGCCGCACGCCCGCCCTCACCTTCTACGAGGTGGGCGGTGAGGCCGCCGAGGTCGCCCTGACCCGCTTCGACACCCCCACCGGTTCCGCCGACGTCGCCACCCGCGGCGTCCCGGTCCGCAGGGTCGGCGACCGCCTCGTCACCACCGTCTTCGACCTGCTCCTCGCCCAGTACGGGGTGTGGCGCGACGGCCTGCCCGGAACCTGGCCGACCGGCTACGACGACCCCTCCGAGGCCTGCACCCCCGCCTGGCAGGAGGCGGTCACCGGGGTCCCGGCCGAACGGGCGGCCCGCATCGCCCGCGAGTTCGCGGACACCGCGGAGGCCTCCGGGGGCCGGGCCATGATCATCCTCGGGGCGGGCACCAACCAGTGGTTCCACGGGGAGAACGCCTACCGCGCCTTCCTGTCCCTGCTCCTGCTCACCGGCTGCCAGGGCGTCAACGGGGGCGGTTGGGCGCACTACGTCGGCCAGGAGAAGTGCCGTACCGCCACCGGATGGGCGGCCTACGCCTCCGGGACGGACTGGTCGAGGCCGCCGCGCTTCATGGCCGGGACCGCGTACTGGTACTCCCACACCGACCAGTGGCGCTACGACACCTACCGCGCCGACGCCCTCGCCTCGCCGCTGGGGCCCGGGCGCGTCCGGGGCATGCACACCGCCGACCTGGTGGCGGCCTCGGCCCGGATGGGCTGGATGCCGTCCTTCCCGACGTTCAACCGCAACCCCGTCGACCTCGGCCGGGAGGCCGCCGAGCGCGGTCAGGACCCCGGCGAGTACGTCGCCGGCCAGCTCACCGACGGCACCCTGCGCTTCGCGGCCGAGGACCCCGACGACCCCGCCAACTGGCCCAGGACGCTCACCGTCTGGCGGTCCAACCTCTTCGGCTCCTCCGCCAAGGGCAACGAGTACTTCCTCAAGCACCTGCTGGGCACCCACTCCAACCTCCAGGCGGAGCCCGCCGGGCCCGACGACCGGCCGCGCGACGTCACCTGGCGCGAGGAGCTCCCCGAGGGCAAACTCGACCTGCTGCTGTCGATGGACTTCCGGATGACCAGCACCACGCTGCTGTCCGACATCGTCCTTCCCGCCGCCACCTGGTACGAGAAGCACGACCTGTCCACCACGGACATGCACCCGTTCGTGCACGCGTTCAACCCGGCCATCGACCCGCCGTGGGAGACCCGCACGGACTTCGACGCCTTCCACGCACTGGCGAAGGCCTTCAGCACCCTCGCCGCCGTCCACCTGGGCGAGGTCACCGACCTGGTGGCGGTCCCGCACCAGCACGACACCCCCGGCGAGCTGGCCCAGCCGCGCGGGGTCCCGACGGACTGGAAGGCGAACGGGGAGCGGCCGGTGCCCGGACGGACCATGCCCGCCATCGTGCCCGTGCGCCGCAACTACTCGGCCGTCGCGCAGAAGATGGCGGCCCTGGGCCCGCTGACGGAGTCCAAGGGGCTTCCCGTCAAGGGGATCTCCTTCACCCCCGACAAGGAGGTGGAGTGGCTGCGCGAACGCAACGGGACCGTGCGCGGCGGCGTCGCCGACGGGCGGCCCTCCCTCGACACCGACGTCAAGGCATGCGAGGCGATCCTCGCCCTCTCGGGCACCAGCAACGGCCGCCTTGCCGCCCAGGGTTTCGCGCGACTGGCGGCCCGCACCGGAACCGACATGGACGAGCTGTCGGCCCACTCGGCCGAGCGCCGCGTGGTCTTCGACGACGCCCGCCGGGGCCCCACGCCGGTGGGCACCAGCCCCGAGTGGTCGGGCAAGGAGGCCGCGGACCGCCGCTACTCGCCGTTCACGATCAACGTCGAGCACGACAAGCCCTGGCACACCCTGACCGGACGCCAGCACTTCTACCTGGACCACGACTGGATGCACGAGTTCGGCGAGGCCCTCCCCGTGTACCGTCCGCCGCTCGACATCAGCCGCCTGTTCGGCGAGCCCCGGATCGGCCCGAACGGCCGGCGCGAGGTCACGGTCCGCTACCTGACCCCGCACTCGAAGTGGTCCATCCACTCCGAGTACCAGGACAACCTGCTCATGCAGACCCTCTCCCGGGGAGGACCGACCATCTGGATGAGCGTGGAGGACGCCGCCGCCATCGAGGCCTCCGACAACGACTGGGTGGAGGCGGTCAACCGCAACGGCGTGGTCGCCGCGCGCCTGGTGGTGTCGCACAGGATGCCCGTCGGCACCGTGTACATGCACCACGCCCAGGAGCGCACCATCGACGTCCCCAAGACGGAGACGACCGGCAGGCGCGGAGGCATCCACAACTCGCTCACCCGGCTCCTGGTCAAACCGACGCACCTCATCGGCGGGTACGCGCAGCTCTCGTACGCGTTCAACTACCTCGGCCCCACCGGAAACCAGCGCGACGAGATCACCGTCGTGCGCAAGCGGACCACGGAGGTGCGGTACTGATGGCACACCGGAAGGACACGGGCCGGGCGCACGGGACCGGGACCGGCGGTGCGCGTGGGGAGCGCGCCATCGGCCGGGTCATGGCCCAGGTCGCCATGGTGATGAACCTCGACAAGTGCATCGGATGCCACACCTGCTCGGTCACGTGCAAGCAGGCGTGGACCAACCGCAGCGGAGTCGAGTACGCCTGGTTCAACAACGTCGAGACCCGCCCCGGCCAGGGGTACCCGCGCACCTACCAGGACCAGGACAGGTGGAAGGGCGGCTGGGTCCGCAACGCCAGGGGCCACCTGGTGCCGCGCGCGGGCGGGCGCATCAAGCGGCTCGCGACGATCTTCGCGAACCCCGTCATGCCGTCCATCCAGGACTACTACGAGCCCTGGACGTACGACTACGACACCCTCCTCAACGCACCCCTGGGCGACGACTTCCCGGTGGCCTCGCCCCGGTCCGCGCTCACCGGTGAGCCCATGCAGGTCACCTGGAGCGCCAACTGGGACGACGACCTCGGGGGCGGCCCGGAGCTGGCCCGGCACGACCCGGTCGTGCGCAAGCTCGGCGACAAGGTGAAGTTCTCCTTCGAGGAGACCTTCATGTTCTACCTGCCGCGCATCTGCGAGCACTGCCTCAACCCGACGTGCGTGGCGTCCTGCCCGAGCGGCGCCCTGTACAAGCGGGTCGAGGACGGCATCGTGCTCGTCGACCAGGACCGCTGCCGGGGCTGGCGCATGTGCGTGACCGGCTGCCCGTACAAGAAGATCTACTTCAACCACAAGACCGGCAAGGCCGAGAAGTGCACGTTCTGCTACCCGCGGGTGGAGGTGGGCATGCCCACCATCTGCTCCGAGACGTGCGTGGGAAGGCTCCGCTACCTCGGTGTCGTCCTCTACGACGCGGACCGGGTCGGCGAGGCGGCGGCGGTGGAGGACGAGAAGGAGCTGTACCGCTCCCAGCTGGACGTGTTCCTGGACCCGTCGGACCCGGCCGTGCGCGCGGCGGCCCGGCGCGACGGCATCCCCGACCGCTGGGTGGAGTCCGCCGCCCGCTCACCCGTCTACGCGCTGGCCAAGCGCTTCCGGGTGGCGCTGCCGCTGCACCCGGAGTACCGGACGATGCCGATGGTCTGGTACATCCCGCCGCTGTCGCCCGTGGTGGACTCGCTCGCCTCCACCGGCCACGACGGGGAGGACGCCGGCAACCTGTTCGGCGCCATCGACAGCCTGCGCATCCCGATCGAGTACCTGGCGGAGCTGTTCAGCGCGGGGGACACCGGCCCCGTCGACCTGGTCCTGCGGCGCCTCGCCGCCATGCGGTCCTACATGCGCCGCGTCAACCTCGGACAGGAACGGGACGAGGGCATCGCGGCGGCCGTCGACATGACCGGCGCCGAGATCGAGGACATGTACCGGCTCCTCGCCCTGGCCAAGTACGACGACCGCTACGTCGTCCCCACCGCCTACGGGGTGGACGAGGCCGACCGGGGGGTCATCGAGGAGGTCGGGTGCAGTCTCGACTTCGACGGGGGGCCCGGGATGGGCGGAATGGGGGACGTGCCGTTCGGTGAGGCGTCCGGCCGCCCGGACGCCGCGTCCGTGGAGACCTTCCACGCCCTGCGCACCCGCCAGTCCAGCGGCGCGGCACAGGGGGAGGGCCGCGACCGCACGGACGGTCGCGTCAACCTCCTCAACTGGGACGGCAACGGCCGGCCCGACGGGCTCTTCCCGCCCCGACCGGGCGGGGACGGCGACGACACCGACGGCGGTGACGGGGGCGGATCCCCCGCACCGCGTGAAGGGGGTCAGGCATGAGCACCACCACCGATGCGGACGGAGCGGACGGGAACGTCGGCGGCGCGACCGGAGGAGGCCGGGAGACGGCCGACGGGGGAGCGGACGCGCCCCGGATCCCCGCGCCGCGCGGTCCGGGCTGGCTCGGCGCGGGCCGGTCCGCCCGCCGCACCCACAGGATCGCGGTCACCCACCAGGTGGCGTCCGTGCTCCTGGGCTACCCGGACCAGGCTTTCTTCGAGCGCCTGCCACTGGTCGCGCGCGCGGTCGCCGAACTGCCCAGGGGCTCGGTGCGCACCGAGCTCCAGGAGTTCTGCGAGCACGCCTCCAGCACGCCCGAGCTGGAACTGTGCGAGCACTACGTCGACGTGTTCGACCTGCGCCGGCGCCGCTCGCTGCACATGACCTACTACACCGACGGCGACACCCGGCGGCGCGGGCACGCGCTGGCCGAGGTCAAGCGGGTCTACACCGAGTCGGGGTGGTCGGTGACCGAGGGGGAGCTGCCCGACCACCTGGCGGTCCTCCTGGAGTTCGCGGCGCGGGGGGACGCCGCCAGGGGCGGGTCCCTGCTGCTGCGCTTCCGGCCGGGCCTCGACCTGCTGTGGGAGGCGCTGCGCGCCCACGGGACCCCGTACGCGCGGGTCGTCGCCGCGGTCCGCATGACACTGCCCCCGCAGCGGAGGGACGACCGGGAGGCGGTGCGGCGGCTCGCCGCCCAGGGTCCGCCCGCGGAGGACGTGGGCCTGGAGCCGTACGGGGTCCGGGTCCCGCTGCCGCTGACCGACGTCTCCGGACAGGGCCGCGCGGTCCCGCCCGGGACCGCTCCGTCGGGGGCCGGTCCGGGCGCCGGGACGCCGCCCGTGCCGGGGCCGCGGCCGTCGGATCCGTCCGCGCGGGACACGCCGGGACCCGACGGCGCGAACGGCGCAGGGGGGCGGCCGTGAACGGCATCGGCCCGCTCGACCTGATCCTGTGGGGCGTCCTGCCCTACGCCGTGCTCGTGATCGTGGTGGGCGGGCTGGTCTGGCGGTACCGGTACGACCGGTTCGGGTGGACCACCCGCTCCTCGGAGCTCTACGAGTCGCGGCTGTTGCGCATCGGCAGCCCGCTGTTCCACGTCGGCCTGCTCTTCGTCATCCTCGGCCACGTGGTGGGGCTCCTGGTACCCGAGGGGTGGACCCGGGCGCTCGGGGTGTCCGACGCCGTCTACCACGTCACCGCCCTGAGCCTGGGGCTCGTGGCGGGGGTGTGCACGCTCGGCGGGATCACCCTGCTGATCTGGCGCCGCCGCACCACGGGCCCCGTCTTCAGCGCCACCACCCGCAACGACAAGCTCATGTACGTCGTCCTGGTCCTGGCCATCCTCACCGGGCTGGGCATGACGACCTACTTCGCCGGGGTGGAGCTGGCGGGCGGGCACACCCAGGACTACCGCCGGACGGTGTCGCCGTGGTTCCGCTCGATCTGGATCCTGCGGCCCGACCTCGCCGCGATGGCCGCCGCCGAGGCGCCGTACAAGCTGCACGCGCTGGTGGGGCTGGGCCTGTTCGCGCTGCTGCCGTTCACGCGGCTGGTGCACGCGTTCAGTGCGCCGGTCGGCTACCTGTTCCGCCCCTACGTCGTCTACCGCACACGGGACCCGCACCCGGCCGCCGCCGGACAGGCCGAGCGGTCCACACGCCGGGGCTGGTGAGCCCCGCACGGTCCGCACCGCAGGAGCCGGGCCCCGGGCCCGGGGCGGAACGGCCGTGTACGCCGACACGCGCCAAGGAGAGAAGGAGAGTCCCGTGGAGCTGTTCCCAGCCATCCCGCTCGAATCGTGGTACGACACCAAGCAGACCCTGCACCGCTTCGAACAGGTCGTCGGCAAGGTCCGCCTGCACCACAGCCCGCGACGCAACCACTGGTGGAACGTGCCCTTCCACGTCACGGGCCGGGGGATCACCACCCGTCCCATGGGGATCGTCGACGGGAACCCCGTCTTCACCATCGACTTCGACTTCGTCGCGCACCGGCTGATCGCGTCGAACCTGGACGGGCAGACCGCCGACTTCCCTCTCCAGGGCCTCAGCGTCGCGTCGTTCTACCTCCAGCTCCAGTCCGCCCTGGACAGCCTGGGCGTGGACGGCAGCATCGCGCACGCGACGCCGTTCGACCTGCCCGACACCGGCCGGCCGTTCACGGAGGACCGTGAGCACGCGACCTACGTTCCCGAGCACGCCACCCGGTACTGGCAGGTGCTGAGCCAGGTGGGCCTGGTGCTGGAGGAGTTCGCCGCCGGGTTCTCCGGCAAGACCAGCCCGGTGCACCACTTCTGGCACACGTTCGACATCGCGGTCACCCGCTTCTCCCCGCACCCCGTCCCCCAGCCCCGCGCGGCGGGGCAGCTGGTGCGCGAGGCGTACTCCCGGGAGGTGGTGAGCTTCGGCTTCTGGTTCGGCGACGACGCCGTCCCCGAGCCCTGCTTCTACTCCTACACCTCGCCCGAGCCGGACGGGCTGACGGAGCAGCCGCTGAACCCCCCGTCCGCGGAGTGGGCGAGCAGCGGCAACGGGCACCTCGCGCTGCTGCGCTACGCCGACGTGCGCAAGTCGTCGGACCCGCGCGCCGCCGTCCTGGAGTTCCTGGAGAGCGCCTATCGGGCCGGCGCCCGCCTGGCCGGATGGGACATCGAGGCACTGGCCTGCCCGCGGGGGATCACCGACCCGTACCTCGGCGGGCGCTGAACCCGGTCGGCCTCCGGCGGCCCCGGAACGGGGGCGGAGCCCGTAGTGTGCGTGGTGGGTATGTGTGGGAACGTGGCCCCTTGGGCCCACCCATCACGCGCACACGGCGTGCGCGGACGCAGTGAGCGGGGGAGTGTCATGGACCTGACGGTCGTCGACGTGCCGGAACGGTCGCGTTACGAGATCAGCGCCGACGGAGAGGTGGTGGGGTTCTCCGCCTACCACCTGATCGACGAGGGCGTGTACGCCCTGCCCCACGTGGAGGTCGACCCGGCCTTCGAGGGCAAGGGCGTGGCCAGCGCGCTCATGCGGGAGTCCCTGGACCACATCCGCGGGCGGGGACTGAAGATCGTGCCGATCTGCCCGTTCGCGCAGGCGTACATCAAGAAGAACCAGGGTTACGCGGACCTCGTCCACGAGGGCTGAGGTGGCGCACTCTCAGTAACGGAATCATCACCATTCCCCCTCCGTGGGCTCCGGGTGGTGATTCGGTGTATTTCACGGGTAGGTGGGGGCGGTTGTCCTTTCCGGAGCAGAGGAGCCCCGACCCCCGTGACATCAGCAGACGCAGCGCCGGCGCTCGACGCACGCCTCACCGAGGCCGTGGCCTCCTTCAACGACGACTTCTTCTGGGCCTGGGTGCTGATCCCACTCCTGGTGGCGGTCAGCGTGTACATCACGGTCAGGACCGGATTCGTCCAGATCCGGCTGATCCCCGAGATGTTCCGGGTCCTGCGGAGCAAACCCGGGACCGCACCCGACGGCAAACGGGCCGTCTCCTCCCTCCAGGCGTTCATGATCTCCGCGGCGGCCCGTATCGGCACGGGCAACATCATCGGGGTGTCCATCGCCATCTCCCTGGGAGGGCCCGGCGCCGTCTTCTGGATGTGGGCGATGGCGGCCGTCGTGAGCGCCGCGAGCTTCGTGGAGTCCACGCTCGCCCAGCTCTACAAGGTCCGGGACCCGGCAGGGTACCGGGGCGGCCCCGCCTACTACATCGAGCGGGGGCTGGGCCAGAAGTGGGCGGCCGTCCTCTTCTCCCTCACGCTCATCGTGACGTTCCCGCTGGTGTTCAACGCGGTGCAGAGCAACACCATCACCAACACCGTCGCGAACTCCGCAGAGGACCTGGGCGGCGTCACCGGCCCGTGGCTGTCGCCGACCATCGGCGTGCTGCTCGTGGGCCTGACCGCGCTGGTGATCCTCGGCGGTGTCCGGCGGATCGCGAACACCGCGCAGGCGCTCATCCCGTTCTTCGCCGGGATGTACGTGCTGCTCGGCCTCGTCGTGATGGCCCTCAACTGGCAGGCCGTCCCGGGCATGTTCGTCCTCATCCTCGAGCACGCCTTCGGGGTCCGGGAGTTCGCCGCGGCGAGCCTGGGCGTCGTGGTCATCCAGGGTGTGCGCCGGGGCATGTTCTCGAACGAGGCCGGCCTGGGATCGGCCCCCGTCGCGGCGGCCAGCGCCTCGGTCTCCCACCCGGTCAAGCAGGGACTGGTCCAGACGCTCGGCGTCTACCTGGACACCCTCGTCGTCTGCTCGGTGACCGCGTTCATCATCCTGCTCGGCTACGAGGGGGCCGGCGACGGTCAGCTGCAGGGCGACCTCACCCAGTTCGCGCTCCAGGCCGCGCTGGGCCCGTGGGCGCTGCACCTGATGACGCTGATCATCTTCCTGGTGGCGTTCACGTCGGTGCTCGGCAACTACTACTACGGCGAGTCCAACGTGGAGTACCTGACCGGCGACGGCAGGGTCCTGGTCGGCTACAAGGCGGTGTTCCTGACGGCGACCTTCCTGGGGGCGCTGGGCTCGATCGACCTGATCTGGACGCTGGCCGACACGACCATGGGCCTGATGGCGCTGGTCAACCTGGTGGCGCTGGCGCCGCTGACGGCGGTCGCCTGCCGCCTGCTCAAGGACTACCGGGACCAGCGGAGGCAGGGGATCGAACCGGTCTTCACCCGGGACCGGATGCCGGACCTGCGCGGTGTGGAGTGCTGGGGGCCCGAGGACGTGCTGCGGCCGGAGGAGCCCGAGCGCTCGCAGGTGTGATCCGGCGACCGGGGGGCGGATCCGCCCCCCGGGCACGCACTTGAGGACTTTCTTCCATGAATGACCAGAAAGTGTTCGATCGAGGGCATCCGTGTTCTTTCGGTCACGGCGAATAATCGCTAGTGTGCTGGATCACAGTCGTGGCGGCCAGTGTGTCTCGTCGAGGGAGTCCGATGTCCATCGTCTCAATCGAGCCCGCCACCGCCGAGCGGTGGGATGACCTGGAGAATCTTTTCGGACCGACCGGAGCGTACGGGCACTGCTGGTGCACGTTCTTCCGCAGGCGGGCCAAGGACCACACGGCGAGCACCTCCTGTGACCGGTCCATGCGCGGAGTGGACAACAAGGAGGAGTTACGCCGTCTGACCCTGGACGGCCGGGTGCCCGGCCTTCTCGCCTACGACGACGAGGGGCCGTGCGGCTGGGTGTCGGTGGCTCCTCGCGACGACTTCATCCGGCTCTCCCGGTCGCGCTCCCTGCGGCCGGCCGACCCCGACGAACCGGGGGTCTGGGCTCTGGTGTGCTTCTGGCTGCCGCCGCGCCGGCGCAGACGGGGGCTGGGCAGCCGTCTGCTGGACGGGGCCGTCGAGTACGCCCGGACCAACGGCGCGCGCGTCCTGGAGGCCTATCCGGTGGACACGGTCGGCGGTCGCGCCCCCAGCGCCGAGGTCTACACGGGCACCGTGGAGATGTTCCAGAGGGCCGGATTCACGCTGAGCGGGCACCACCTGAGCGAGCGCGTGGTCGCCCGGTTGGAGCTGAAGACCGAGTAGCGCCCTCGTGCCCCGGGTCCGGTCGGTGAGGAAACGGGGGGAGGGTATACGGGCATGTGTCCCCGGGAGCGGGGAATGTCCTCCGCCCCGCGGGGCGGAGGAGTCGAGGTCCCCGCGCGGAGCGCGGGGGCCTCGCGTCGTGTCGGTCGGGGTTGCACCTCATGGGAGTACCCCCCTGGGGTAATCTGGGCGCCGAGGGATGCGTCGGGGTCGACGGTGCTGCCCCCGAGGGCGGCGGGCGGCCCTGTCCGAGGTGCTCCGTGGCGGGCGTTTGACAGGCGCATACCCCTGGGGGGTATATTGAGTCCTGTCGGAGCGGTCCATCACGGAGACCGGCACACCACACACGTCTCAGGAGGCGAAATGGCTGTCACCACCACTGCTGTTTACACGGTCGACGGCATGACCTGCGGGCACTGCGTCAACTCCGTCACCGAGGAGGTCGGCGGGGTCAGCGGGGTCACCGACGTCCAGGTCGACCTCGGCGACAAGAGGGTGACCGTCACCAGCGACGGCCCGGTCGACGACGCGTCGATCCGCGCCGCCATCGACGAGGCCGGTTACGAGGTGCGTGACTGACATGAACGTGACCGCGAAACTCGGGCTCTACGCCCTGGGTCTCGTGGCCGTGTTCGCCGCGGCGTTCGGGGTCGGCGGCCTGGCCGGCCCCGTCCTGCCGCAGGAGGCCCCGGAGCACGCGCGGAGCGCGGAGAGCGGGGACGGCTCCTCACCGGGCGGACGGGACCACACGGAGGACGCGGAGCACGGGGACGGCCCGAGCGACGCCACCAGGGACCACGAAGAGCGCCAGGAGATCCGGGAGGGCCCATGAGCGGCGGCAGAACCACGGCGGGACCGGCCGACACCGCGTCGGTCGAACTGTCCATCGGAGGAATGACCTGCGCAGCCTGCGCGAACCGGGTCGAGAAGCGGCTCAACAGGATGGAGGGCGTCACCGCCACCGTCAACTTCGCCACCGAGAAGGCCCGGGTGTCCTTCGAGGGGCCGCCCGCCACCGTCGAGGAGCTGGTCGCGCAGGTGGAGAAGGCGGGCTACACCGCCACCGTCCCCCGCCCCGACCCCGAGCCCTCCGCCGCGGAGCCGGCCGACCCCACCGCCGCCCTGTGGAACCGGGCCATGGTCTCCCTCGTGCTCTCGGTCCCCGTCATCGCCATGGCGATGGTCCCCGCCCTCCAGTTCACGTACTGGCAGTGGGCCTCCCTGGCCCTGGCCGCGCCCGTCATCGTCTGGGGCGCCCTGCCCTTCCACACGGCCGCCTGGAAGAACCTCAGGCTCGGCACCGCGACCATGGACACGCTGGTCTCCCTGGGCGTCTCCGCCGCGTTCCTGTGGTCGCTGTACGCCCTCTTCCTCGGCACGGCCGGAACACCGGGCATGACCCACCCGTTCGAGTTCACCATCGCGCGGACCGACGGCTCCGCCAACATCTACCTGGAGGTCGCCGCCGGGGTCACGACCTTCATCCTCCTCGGCAAGTACTTCGAGGCGCGCTCCAAGCGCCGCGCCGGAGCCGCCCTGCGCTCCCTGCTCGAACTCGGGGCCAAGGAGGTCACCGTGCTGCGCGGGGAGGGGCCCTCCGCCCGTGAGGAGCTGGTGCCCGTGGCGGCCCTCTCCGCCGGCGACCGGTTCCTGGTCCGCCCCGGAGAGAAGATCGCCACCGACGGCACGGTCGAGGAGGGCACCTCCGCCGTCGACATGAGCATGCTCACCGGCGAGTCCGTGCCGGTGGAGGTCTCCCCCGGCAGCACCGTCGTCGGGGCGACCGTCAACGCCGGGGGCCGCCTCGTCGTACGGGCCTCCCGGGTCGGCTCCGACACCCAGCTCGCCCAGATGGCGCGGCTGGTGGAGGACGCCCAGACCGGCAAGGCGGCCGTCCAGCGGCTCGCCGACCGGGTCTCCGGGGTGTTCGTCCCGGTCGCCATCATGATCGCGGCGGCCACGCTCGGCTTCTGGCTCGGCACGGGCGAACCCGCCGACGCCGCCTTCACCGCCGCCGTCGCGGTCCTGATCATCGCCTGCCCCTGCGCCCTCGGCCTGGCCACGCCCATGGCCCTGATGGTGGGCACCGGCCGGGGCGCCCAGCTCGGCATCCTCATCAAGGGTCCCGAGGTCCTGGAGAACACCCGCCGCGTCGACACCGTCGTCCTCGACAAGACCGGCACCGTCACCACCGGGAGGATGGCCCTGACCGGGGTGGCCGTCACCGAAGGCGAGGACGAGGAGGAGGTGCTCCGCCTGGCCGGGGCGCTGGAGAACGCGTCCGAGCACCCCATCGCCCGGGCCGTGGCCTCCGGGGCCGCGGCCCGGGTGGGCGCCCTGCCCGTGCCCGAGGACTTCGCCAACATCGAGGGCCTCGGCGTGCAGGGGGTCGTGGACGGCCGCGCCGTCCTGGTCGGCAGGGTCGCACTGCTGGAGGAGTGGTCGCAGGCGCTGCCCGCGGACCTGTCCCGGGCGCTGGAGGCGGCCCGGGCCGAGGGGCGCACCGCCGTCGCCGTCGGCTGGGACGGCCGTGCCCGGGGGGTGCTGGTGGTGGCCGACACGGTCAAGCCCACCAGCGCCGAGGCGGTCCGCCAGTTCCGCGAGCTCGGCCTCACACCGATCCTGCTGACCGGCGACAACGAGGCGGTGGCCCGCTCCGTGGCCGCGGAGGTCGGTATCGACGAGATCTTCTCGGAGGTCATGCCCGCGGACAAGGTCGACGTCGTCACCCGCCTCCAGGCCGAGGGCCGCACCGTGGCGATGGTCGGCGACGGGGTCAACGACGCCGCCGCACTCGCCCAGGCCGACCTGGGCCTGTCCATGGGCACCGGCACCGACGTGGCGATCGAGGCCAGCGACCTGACCCTGGTGCGCGGCGACCTGAGGGCGGCGGCGGACGCGGTCCGACTCTCCCGACGCACCCTCACCACCATCAAGGGCAACCTGTTCTGGGCGTTCGCGTACAACACGGCGGCCCTGCCGCTGGCGGCCGCCGGGCTGCTCAACCCGATGCTCGCGGGTGCGGCCATGGCCGTCTCCAGCGTGTTCGTGGTGACCAACAGCCAGCGCCTGCGCAGGTTCCGGCCGCTGTCGGACCACGCGGAGGCCTCCCCGGCCGCCCGCTGAGGACGACGCGCGACGGCGCCCCGCCCGGAGAAGGTCCTCCGAGGGCGGGGCGCCACCGCGCGCACGGGGCCCGACCTGGTGGTCCGGGCGCGGGAACGGGGCGGGCCCGCGCGTGCGAGGGGGACGGCGACTCGGGAAAATCCCTCCGCATAACAGCAGATCGCCACCAATTCTCGCCGCGGCGGAGGAGAATCGGGTCTCGCGCCCCCTGGGGCGGGCCGCTAGGGTGTGCGCCGAGTGGCACCGGTCGCGGGCCCTTCCGCGCGAGGCCGGGGCGGTCCCGCCGTGCCCGGCAGCCCCAAGGACGCGAAGGACGGACTCCAACCCGTACCCGACCAACCCCCCGGGAGGTCCCTGTGTCCACTGGTTGTCCCCACGCCGCACTGCACCGGCGCGATCCGCACCCCGACCCCTACGCCGTGTACGCCAGGATGCGCGCCGACCACGGCCCCGTGATCCCGGTCGAACTCGAACCGGGTGTGCACGGGTGGCTCGTGACCGACTACTCCACCCTCATCTCCTGGTCGCGGGACACCACCGTCTTCACCCACGACGCCCGGCTGTGGCGGGACTTCACCGAGGGCCGGGTCCACCCGGACTCCCCCCTGCTGCCGATGATGGCCCCGCGCGCCAACGCCCTCTTCGTGGACGGGACCGAGCACCAGCGCTACCGCAGGGCGATCACGGACAGTCTCGGCGCCGTCAGCACGGCACGCCTCTGCAGGATCACCGGCATGTACGCCGACCGGCTCATCGACGAGTTCTGCGGGCGGGGCGGGGCGGACGTCCTCAACGAGTACGCGCGCATGCTCCCGCTCCTCGTCATGAACGACCTCTTCGGGTTCGACGAGGACCAGGGCCTGCGCTTCGTCACCGCCATGCGCAACCTGTGGCTGGGAGTGGACGCGGAGAAGTCCAACGCCGACGCCGAACGCGCCCTGTCCGAGGTGGTGTCCGACAAGCACCGCGCACCCGGCGACGACCTCACGTCCAGGCTGATCCAGCACCGCGCCGGGCTCAGCGACGAGGAGGTGATCATGCAGCTCCTCCTCGTCGTCGCCGCGGCCAACGAGCCGACCTCGAACCTGATCAACGCGGCGGTCCGCTCTGCCCTCGCCGACCCCGCGGTCACCGGCGGCGACGCCGTGTCCCTCTCGGACGCCGCCCTCAACGACCTCGTCGACCAGGTCCTGTGGGAGGACCCGCCGATCACCAACTACCCGGCCATCTACCCCCGTGTCGACATACCCCTCGGTGACGGCCGGGTCATCGAGGCCGGATCGCCGATCCTGCTCGGCTTCGCCGCCGCGAACCACTTCTTCCTGCAGGACAACGCGGAGCAGATGGCGGAGTCCTCCAACCGCGCCCACGTGGCCTGGGGTGCGGGTCCGCACCGCTGCCCCGCCCGCGACGAGGCCACCTCCATCGCGATCATCGCCACGCGCACGCTCCTCGCCCGGCTTCCCGGGCTCCGCCTGGCGGTCCCGCCGGAGGAGCTGCGCTGGCACCTGACCGGGTTGTCCTGGATCCCCGTCGAACTCCCGGTCCTCTTCTCCCCGCAGTCCCCCCTGCTCCCCATGCCTGTGGAAGGAACCCCTTGGAGACCGTCAGACTCGCCCCTGGAAACCTCCGAGCGCAAGCAGCCCACCTCAGGGACCTCGCCCCTGTCGTCCCTGTCGAACTTCCTGGTGAGGTTGCTGCGTGGGTCGTGACCACGCACGCCGCGGTCACCGAGGCCCTGGCCGACCCGCGGGTCCAGAAGGACAAGCGGCACTGGAGGGCGTTCAACGCCGGTGAGATCCCGGCGGACTGGCCGCTGATCTCCTGGATCATCGCCGAGAACATGCTGACCAGCGACGGCGAGGACCACACCCGCCTGCGCAAGCTGGTTTCCACGGCGTTCACCCCCCGCCGGGTCGACCGCATGCGCGGGAGCGTCGTCGCGATCGTCGACTCCCTGCTGGACGAGGCCGAGGCAGCGGCCGGGCGCAGCGCGGACGGCGTGGTCGACCTCAGGGCGCTGGTGGCGCAGCCGCTGCCGATGGCGGTCATCAGCGACCTGTTCGGCCTGGCCGAGGAGGTCCGTCCCCGGCTCCACCGCCTGGTCGGCTCGTTCTTCGACCAGAGCGTCACGCCCGAGCAGGCGATGACGGCGTTCATGGAGATGTGGGTCCTGCTCGCCGAGTTGGTCGCCGCCAAGCGCGCGGAGCCCGCCGACGACCTGACCTCCGCCCTCATCGCCGCCCGCGACGAGGACGACAGGCTCAGCGAGGACGAGCTGCTCTGGAGCCTGGTGCTCATCATCAGCGCCGGCTACGAGACCACGATGCACCTCATCACCAACGCGGTCCGCGCCCTGGTGGACCACCGCGACCAGCTCGACGCGGTCATGGAGGGCCGGGTCGCATGGCCCAGGGTGACGGAGGAGGTGCTGCGCTGGGACAGCCCGGGAGGGTTCGTGCCCATGCGCTACACGACCGAGGACCTGGTGCTGGCCGGGGTGAGCGTTCCGGCGGGCGAGCCCCTGCTGCTGGGCTACGGGTCGGCGGGCCGGGACAGGGCGCGGTACGGCGGGACCGCCGACGAGTTCGACATCACCCGGGAGGACGCCTCGCACCTGACGTTCTCACACGGGCGGCACTTCTGCCTGGGCGCGAACCTGGCCCGCCTGGAGGTCAACGAGCTGTTGCCCCGCCTGTTCGGGCGCTTCCCCGGGCTCGACGCGGCCGTGCGCTCCGAGGAGCTCGTGCCGCTGCCCTCGATCATCGTGTCCGGGGTCGAGACCCTGCCCGTGCGTCTCCATTGAACGGGTTCCGGGTGTGACACTCCCGGTGATTCGGTCCCGCCGGATGAGCGCCCTCGGGTGTTCCCGGCGGGATTCCCGCATTTCAGAGAGGTTCCACGGGGTCAAGCCTCCGCACGGGAACACACATGACACCCCGGCGAAGAGCGGCAGGAGTCGCCCCGGGCTCCTAGAATCGTGGCGTCCCCGGATCTTCCCTCCACGCCCCGGACCCTCTCCCACACCGCCCTCCCCCCACAGAGGAATCGCGCCTTGACGAACAGTTCGGAAGCCGACCCCGGCCGCCTCCTGGCCAACCGGTACCGCCTGGACGAGGTCATCGGAGCCGGCGGCATGGGACGGGTCTGGCGGGGTACCGACACCCTCCTCGACCGCCCGGTCGCGGTCAAGGAACTGACCACGCCCCCCAACCTCCCCGCGCACGAGGTCGACGTGCTGCGCACCCGGATGCTCCGCGAGGCACGCAGCGCCGCACAGCTCAGCCATCCGTCCATCATCACCGTGTTCGACGTGGCCGAGGAGGACGGCCGCCCGTGGATCGTGATGGAACTCGTCCTGGGCCCGTCCCTGGGCGACCTCATCCGCTCCGACGGGGCCCTGTCGACGAAGAGGGTCGCCGACGTCGGCGAGCAGATGGCGGCCGGGCTGGCCGAAGCGCACGCACGGGGCATCGTGCACCGCGACATCAAGCCGGGCAACGTGCTCATCGCCGGGAACGACCGGGCCGTCCTCACCGACTTCGGTATCGCCCACCTGGACGGCTCCACCCACCTCACCAGCACCGGCCTGCTGATCGGATCGCCGAGCTACCTGGCGCCGGAGATCGCGCACGGGCACTCGGCCACCCCGGCCTCCGACATGTGGGCCCTGGGCATCACCCTCTACCAGGCGGCCGAGGGCACGCTTCCGTTCGACCGGCCGACCCCCATGGCGACGCTGACCGCCATCGTCACCCAGGACCTGCCCGACGCGGTCAACGCCGGGCCGCTGCGCCCGGTCCTGGAGTCGCTGTGCGAGAAGCGGCCCGAGGACCGGCCGTCCGTGAGCGAGGTCCGGGCCCTGCTCCGTGAGATCCGGGACGCCTCCGACACGCCGGCCGCGACGCCCGCCCCCACCCTGGTCACGACGAGGCCCACGGAGGAGCCGGTCGCGGTCGAGTCCGCAGCCCGCGCCGAGCCCGCCGCGCCCGACCCCGAGCCGGCCGCCGCCACCCGGCCCCCGGGCGACCGCTCCCGCTCCGGGCGCGGTCCCCTGCTGCTGGTCGCCCTCGTGCTCGTCCTGGTCGTCGCGGGCGCGACCACCGGTGTCCTGATGACGGTGAACCGGCCCGGCGACTCCGGAGCCGGCCTCGTCGGCGACACCGAGCAGGCCGGAGTCGAACCGTCCGCGGAGAGCGGGGCCGGAGCCACGGAGGAGGAGGCGGACGCCTCCTCCGACCCTCCCGCCGAGGCGGAGGACGAGCCGGAGCCGGAGGAGACCGAGGACGACGAGGCCGACGACGACAAGTGGGACTACCTCGTCCGCCACGAGGACGACAACGGATTCGCCGTCGACGTCCCGGAGGACTGGAACATCGACCGGTCGGGCCTCCAGGTCTACTTCCGCAACCCCGACGGCGGGTACCTGCTCGTGGAGTACACGGACAGCCCCAACCCCGACGCCGGTGACGACTGGCGCGCGGCGGAGCCCGGCGTACGCGGCAACTTCTCGGGCTACGACCTCGTCGGCATCGAGGACGTCGACGCCGACTGGGCCGACGACTACGTCAGCGCGGCCGACTGGGAGTTCACCTTCGACGGGCGTGGCGGCCAGCGCATGCACGCCATCAACCGGGGCTTCCACACCGAGGACAGGGGATACGCCCTCTTCCTGGTGGCCAGCAACGACCACCCGGACCTCAACCGGGAGATGCTGGACCACATGGCGGAGAACTTCGACCCGGACGCCTGACCCGTCGGGGCGGGTGCGGCGTCCCGGCCCGGCCCGCACCGGGGTCGGCGGCCGTCCGCGGCGGAGCTCACCGGCCGGGCTCTCCCGGAACGCGGCTCCGGGACCCGGCGCCGTGGTTGAACCCGCCCGCCTCCGCCTGGGTGAGCGACGGTGAGGGCGTGTGCCTGCGCAGGTGGCCGACGCAGTCCACCATGTCCTCCAGGAACAGGTCGGCCATGTCGCGGCTGAACCCGTGCCGGACGAGGACGCGCTGCACGATCTCGTCGTCCCGGTCCCGCGGCAGCGGGTACGCGGGCACCAGCCACCCCCGGGTGCGCAGCCGGTCGGCCAGGTCGTACGGGGTGAACGACTCGTCGCCGGCCATCCTCCAGGCGACCGCGGTGATGCCCAGGTCGGGGTCGCCCCCGCTGATCACCTCGAACGGGCCCATCCCGGCGACACCCGCGGCGATGTGCCGGGCGGTCTCGTACTTGGCCCGGTGGACGTGCGCGTAGCCCTCGTGTCCCAGCCGGACGAAGTCGTAGTACTGGGCGACGACCTGGCCTCCGGGGCGGGAGAAGTTGAGGTTGAACGTGGCCTCGTTCCCGCCCAGGTAGTCCACGTCGAAGACGAGCTCCTCGGGAAGGTCGGAGGCCTCGCGCCAGAGCGCCCAGCCCGCGCCGAGCGGTGCGAGGCCGCCCTTGTGCCCCGACGCGTTGAGCGAGCGGACGCGGGGGAGGCGGAAGTCCCAGACCAGGTCGGGGTTGACGAACGGGGCGACGAACGCGCCGCTGGCGCCGTCCACGTGGAGGCGGACGTCGAGGCCCGTGCGCTCCTGGAAACGGTCCAGGGCGTCCGAGATCCCGCGGACGTCCTCGAACAGGCCGGTGAAGGTCTGACCGAAGTTGCAGACCACCATGATGGTGTTCTCGTCGCAGTAACGCCCGACGTCGTCCGGGGTCATGAGGAGTTTGTCGCCGCTGAGCGGGACCTGCCGGATCTCCACGTCGAAGTACCGGGCGAACTTCTCCCAGCACACCTGGACGGGCCCGCACACGAGGTTGGGGCGGTCGGTGGATTCCCCCGCGGCCGTGCGGCGCCCGCGCCACGCGAACTTGGCCGCCAGCCCGCAGAGCATGGCGGCCTCGCTGGACCCCGTCGTGGAGGTGCCCCTGGCGGAGGCGGGGTCGGGTGCGTTCCACAGGTCGGCGAGCATGCGCACGCAGCGCCTCTCCAGCTCGGCGGTCTGCGGGTACTCGTCCTTGTCGATCATGTTCTTGTCGATCGACTGGTCCATCAGCTTGCGCACCTCGGGTTCGACCCAGGTGGTGCAGAAGGTGGCGAGGTTCATCCGGGAGACGCCGTCGAGCATCAGCTCGTCCTGTACGAGCTGGTAGGCGACCCGGGGGTCCGTGCCGCGCCGGGGGAAGCCGCGCCTGGGCGCGCCGTGGCGCATCAGCCCCCGCGCATAGACGTCGTCGTCCTCGTTGTTGCTCTCACCGGGACCGCTCACCGAAGTGCCCCCTACTCCATGTGATGGAATGGCCACGGTAAGTATGGGTCGGGGTCGGAGGCGGCTCCGGGAGGCGGGGAGGGGCGCGGCGTGTCACCGCTCGCCGCACCCCTCCGGCCGGTCAGAACACCGAACAGCCGGTGACGTCGGTGAAGGCCTCCAGCGCCAGCGCCGCCGTCACCGAGTTGCCCTTGTCGTCCAGCCCCGGCCCCCACGCCGCCACCGTGCAGCTACCCGGAACGACCGCGAGGATGCCGCCGCCCACGCCGCTCTTGCAGGGAAGCCCGACCCGGTAGGCGAACTCCCCCGCGGCGTCGTAGGTGCCGCAGGTGAGCATCACCGCCAGGATCCGGCGGGCGTCGGAGGGACTGAGCAGCTCCGAACCGTCCGACCTCTTCCCGCGGCGGGCCAGGAACAGGCCGGCGCGGGCCAGCTCCTCGCAGCTGACGGTGATCGAGCACTGGCGGAAGTAGTGGTCCAGCACCTCCGGAACCGGGTTCTGCATGTTGCCGAAGCTCGCCATGAGGTAGGCCAGCGCGCGGTTGCGGTCCCCGCTCCGGGTCTCGGACTCCGCGACGAGGTTGTCCGCGTGCAGATCGGGGTCCCCGGTCTCCTCGCACAGCAGCTCCCGCAGCGCGCCGACCGCGTCCCCGGTGTCGGACAGGAGCTGGTCGGTGACGATGAGCGCGCCCGGGTTGATCATGGGGTTGCGCGGAACGCCGCTCTCGAACTCCAGCTGGTGGAGGGAGTTGAAGGCGTTGCCCGACGGTTCGCGATGGACCCGTTGCCACACGTCGGAGCGCGAACGGCCGCGCATCACCAGGGCCAGGGTGAACACCTTGGTGATGCTCTGCATGGAGAACCGGGTGCGGGCGTGGTCGCCGACGCTGTACAGGTCGCCGTTCACGGTGGCCAGCGAGAACCCGAACTCGTCCGGGTCCACGCAGGCCAGTTCGGGGATGTAGTCCGCGACCCTCCCCTCGCCGATGTGGGAGCGCACCCGTTTCATGACGGCCTCGAGAACACCGGTGTAGTCGTCGCTGTCGTCCACCTGATCCTCCCTCCCGCGGGTCGTTCTCCTCGGGGAGTACCCGGTACGGCCCTACCCGCCACGGAGAAGGGCACGCCCGCGCCTCGGGGCGCCGGCGGACGGGCGGGCGGGGCGGGCGCGGGGGCCGCCCGCCCCCGTCCCGGGGTGTGCGGGCGGGTGTGCGGGGACCGCTGCCCTCCGTCCCCCGCGGGCCTCAGCCGCCGTCCAGGAGCTGCGCGTCGTGCACCAGGAGGGCCACCTGCACACGGTTGTTCAGTCCCAGCTTGGTCAGGATGCTCGACACGTGCGTTTTGACCGTCGGCACGCTGAGGAAGAGGCGCGACGCGATGTCGGCGTTGGACCGGCCTTCGCCGACCGCCACCGCCACCTCCAGCTCGCGGCCGTTCAGCGCCGCCAGCCGCTCGCGCGCCCGGCCCGCCCGCGCGCCGTGGTCGCTGTTGCCCACCCGGTCGACCAGGCGGCGCGTCACGGCCGGGGAGAGCACCGACATGCCCCGGGACACCTGCCGCACCGACTCCACGATCTCCGCCGGAGGGGTGTCCTTGAGCAGGAACCCGGCCGCACCGGCGCGCAGCGCGCGCAGCACGTGCTCGTCGGCGTCGAAGGTGGTCAGCACCAGCACCTCGGGCGGGTCCTCCAGCGCGCGCAGCCGTTCCGTGGCGGTCAGGCCGTCCACCGTCGGCATACGGATGTCCATCAGCACCACGTCGGGGGAGTGCCGTTCGACCAGGTCGAGCACCGTCCCGCCGTCCTCGGCCTCGGCCAGCACCCGGATGTCGGGCGCGCCGCCCATCATCATCACCAGGCCGACCCGGACGAGCGCGTCGTCGTCGACGATCACGACCCCGATCTCCCTGGCACCCCGCTCTGTTCGACTCATACGGGCCACGGTAGCCAGGCGTACAGGCGCCAGCCACCACCGGCGGCCGGGCCGTGCTCCAGGCGCCCCGACGCGAGGGAGACCCGCTCCGCCAGGCCGACCAGGCCCTGGCCCGAACCGCTGCCGGAGGACGGGGGGCGCGGCTCGGGGGAGCGGCCGTTGAGGACCTCCACCACGAGACCCTCGCCGGGGGCGCCTTTCACCCGGACCCGGGTGTCAGCGCCGGGGGAGTGCTTGCGCACGTTCGTCAGCCCCTCCTGGACGATCCGGTACGCGGTCCGGCCCGCGCGCTCCGGGACCGTCCCGGTGTACTCCTCCGCGAACTCCACGCGCGCGCCGACCTCGTCGGCCTCCTCCACCAGCTGGTGGAGGTCGGCCATGGTCGGCTGCGGAAGCTCCCCGACGGGCGCGCGCAGGACCCCGATCACCTCCCGCAGGTCCTGGAGGGCCTGGTGGGCGCTCTCCCTGATCACCTTCGCCGACCGGGCGACCTCCGCCGACGGGGCGTCGGGCCGGTACTCCAGGGCTCCGGCGTGCACGCTGAGCAGCGACAGGCGGTGTCCGAGCACGTCGTGGATCTCACGGGCCATCGCCTCCCGGACCTGGTGCTGGGCGTGCTCGGCCCGCAGTTGCGCCTCGGTCTCCGCGTGGACGGCCCGGTCGCGCAGAGACTCCACCAGCTCGCGCCGGTGGTGGACGGTCAGCCCCCAGCCGATCACGGCGCCCTGGATGGCCACGCTCAGCAGAACGACGACCAGGAGCGGCAGGTGCGGGTCCGGCCACAGGACCGCGTGCAGGTAGGCGGTGGCCGCGCTCACCCCGAACACGGCCAGGCTCGTGCGCGGCGACCGGTGGACGGCCAGGGAGAAGAGGGCGATGAGCATCGCACCCATGGCCAGTGTGAAGACGGCGGAGACCAGCACCAGGATCACGGCGAGCTGGACGGGCCAGCGGCGGCGCCACCAGAGGGCCAGGCAGGCCAGGAACGCGGCGAGGCGCCCCGCGCCCTCGAACCAGGTGGACGGCGGCCCCGGCGGGACCAGCTCCGGGCCGGCCCCGGCCCCGGGGGGAGACGCCCCCGGCAGTTCGAGGGAGGTCATCACCGCGAAGGCGAGAGCGAGCAGGAACATGGACAGGTCCACGATCCAGTCACGCGCACTGCACCGCTGCGCACCGGTCATCGTGGAAGCGTTCATCGCTGCGAAGTCTACGTTCGGCTCCCCGCCCCGGACGGTCGTCCGGCGGCACGCCCTACCGATGGCGGCCAGGTCCATACTTTGGTCGGCCGGTCGGGGACGTCGGAGGAGGTGGCCGACCCGGGCGCCCTCCTGGTCGCGACCGCTCCGGCGGCCGGCACGGCGGCCCGGCGGGGCGGGGGCCGCGCCCGAAATCGCGGCCCCGTGTGCGGTTCGTGTCCGGTGGGCCGTGCGCCGTCGGTACGGTGGTGCCAATGAGCACACTGGTCACCGGAGCCACCGGAATGGTGGGCCGCCGCGTCCTCACCGAGCTGACGAGGCGCGGCCTGCCCGCGACGGGAGCGTCCCGCACCTCCCCGACACGCCTCGACTGGACCGACACGTCCAACTGGGACGAGGTCCTCAAAGGCGTGAGCAGCGTCTTCGTGGTGACGCCGGTCGGCAGCGCCCTGGGCAACCGGGTCGCCGGGTTCCTGGAGAAGGCCGCCGACGCCGGGGTCCACAGGGCCGTGGTCATGTCGGCCATGGGCACGGAGCACGCCCCCTCCGACTCGGACCAGCGCGCCGCCGAACTGCGTGCCAAGGACCTGTTCACGACGTGGACGGTCCTGCGGCCCAACTGGCTGTTCCAGGACTTCACGGAGGGCACGTTCGCGAGCCTGGCCCGGTCCCGCAACGGCCGCCTCGAACTCCCCGTCAAGCGTCGGACCGCGGTGAGCTTCGTGGACGCCCGCGACGTCGCGGACACCGCCGTCGCCGCCCTGCTGGGCGACCACGGGGGGCGGGAGTACACGCTGACCGGCCCGCAGGCCCACACCTTCCGCGAGGTGGTCAAGCGGACCAAGGGCACCGAGAGTCCCGTGTGGCGGTTCAAGTCCGTGGACGAGGCGGGCTTCTACTTCCGCGCCACCAACCGGGGCTGGGGCGACAGGTACATCGACACCCTCAACGAGCGCTTCGCCGCGGCCGTCGCGGGCCGGGCCGCCGAGGTCACCGAGGGGGTGCGGTCGGCCCTGAGCCGCGATCCCATCCCGCTGGCCCGCTTCATGCGGGAGTCCGTCCTCTGACCCGCGCCGTCCGCCCCTGACGGGGGCGTCCCCGGGCCGTCGAACGCGGAGCGCCCACCCCCCAGGGGGCGGGCGCGCGCTCGCGGGACGGCCTACTTCTTGAGCAGCTGGCGGGCCATGACCATGCGCTGGATCTGGTTGGTGCCCTCGTAGATCTGCGTGATCTTCGCGTCGCGCATCATGCGCTCCAGCGGGAAGTCCTTGACGTAGCCCGCGCCGCCGAGCAGCTGCACGGCGTCGGTCGTGATCTCCATGGCGGCGTCGGAGGCGTAGCACTTGGCGGCGGCGCCGTAGAAGGCCAGGTCGTCGTCGCCCCGCTCGGACTTGGCTGCGGCCACGTAGACCATCTGCCTGGCGGTCTCCAGCTTCATCGCCATGTCGGCGAGCATGAACTGGATCCCCTGGAAGTCGGCGACGGCCTTGCCGAACTGCTTGCGCTCCTTGACGTAGGCGACGGCGTGGTCCAGGGCGCCCTGGGCGATGCCGACGGCCTGCGCGCCGATGGTGACGCGGGTGTGGTCGAGGGTGCGCAGGGCGATCTTGAGCCCCTCGCCCGGGGCGCCGACGATGCGGTCTCCGGGGATCCGCACGTTGTCGAAGAACAGCTCACGGGTGGGGGAGCCCTTGATGCCGAGCTTGCGCTCGGGCTCGCCCAGGGTGAAGCCCGCGTCGTCGGCGTGGAGGACGAACGCCGAGATGTTGCGGCCGCGGGCGCCCTCGGGGTCGGTCACGGCGAGCACCGTGTAGTACTCGCTGACTCCGGCGTTGGTGATCCAGGACTTCTGGCCGTTGAGGACCCAGTCGTCGCCGTCGGCCACGGCCTGGCTGCGCATGCTCGCGGTGTCGGAACCGGCCTCGCGCTCGGACAGGCCGTAGGAGAACATCGCCGCACCGCTCGCGACCTCGGGCAGGTACCGCTGCTTGACCTCGTCGGAGGCGCCGAGGATCAGGGGCATGGTGCCGAGCTTGTTGACGGCGGGGATCAGGGAGGAGGAGGCACAGACGCGGGCGACCTCCTCGATGACGATGCAGGTGGCCAGTGCGTCGGCGCCCACGCCGTCGTACTGCTCGGCGATGTGCGGGGCGTGGAAGTCCGTGGCGACCAGGGCCTTGAGGGCGTCCTGCGGGAAGGCGCTCTTCTCGTCGACCTCCGCCGCGTGGGGCGCGATCTTGTCCTCGGAGACGGAGCGCACGGCCGCACGCAGCTCCTCGTGCTCCTCGGTGGTCTTGAACAGGTCGAAGTCGCTCATCCGATTCCCTTTCCCGGCACTGCGTGCCTTTCTGTGGCATCCAGTGCCAGAATAGGGGGTGGGACGGACGAAGTACACAGTCGGATAGCTTCTGGACAGCTTCCGGACGTGAAGGGATCGCCATGGCGGGGGAACGGACGGGTGGGCGCGTGGCCACCCGTGAGGTCGTGCTGGCCTCCGTGCGGTTGTTCACCGAGGACGGGTTCGACGCCACCACGATGGAGGGGATCGCCGCCGCCACCGGGGTGAGCCGCCGGAGCCTGTTCCGCCGCTTCGGGTCGAAGGAGGACATCCTCTTCGCGGAGCACGACGAGTTGTTCTCGACCGTGGTCCGCTACCTGGACGCGTCCCCGGACGACCCGTTGAGCTCGGTGTTCGCCGCCGCGCGCCTGGTGCTCCAGGGGTACCTGGGAGACCCGGAGATCACCGTGCCGCGCTACCGGCTGGTGCGTGCGCACCCCCGCCTGCGGGACCGCGAGGTCGCGATGACCGCCCGCTACCAGGCCGCGTTCAGCCGCTACCTGGCCGACAGGCAGGACGGCGGGGGAGAGGAGCGCTCCCTGGCCGCCGGCGTGGCCGCCGCGTCGCTCATCTCGGCGCACAACCACGTCCTGCGCGGGTGGTTGCGCAGCCCGGAGCAGGACCGCCGCGAGGTGTGGGCCAGCTTCGACGCCGCCATGGAGTTCGTCCGCCGCGCCGCCGAACCGGTGCTGCGCCCCGCGGACCGTCCCTCCCGGGACCGGGTGCTGGTCGCCGTCTACCCCGGCGACCTCGGCCGGGACGAGCTGATCCGCCGCGTCACCGCCGCCGTCGAGGAGTCGGAGGGCGCCTGACTCCGCGGGGCGCCGTCCCCCGGGCCCCGCGCCACTGGACCCCGGCGGGCGGACGGGGGACACTGGCGGGCATGGCGCGGTACTTCAGGATCCACGCGGACTACGTCGGACGCCTCGGAACCGGGGTCGGCGTCTTCGTCGCGGTCGACCACCTGCGCCGCGCCGGACGGCTGTCGGAGGCGGAGGAGGCCCTCTACTTCGACATCGACGACTGGTTCAGGGAGGCCCTGCCCAACCCCCCGTTCTACGCGGACGGCAACACGGTCGGCGCCGTGACCTGGTTCAAGCCGGAGGGGAGCGCACACTTCGCCGGTCGCCTCGACGCCCTCCGGGGCCTGCTCACCGCGCACGGTGTGGCCCACCGCAGGACCGTGTCGGACGACCCGGGCCGGATCGTCTACGAGGACGACCACCAGGTCGGGGCGGTCCCCCGTGTCCGCAGGCCGCCCACGCCCCTCCCCGCCGGGACGGTCCTCGGCCCCACGACCCCCGGCTCCAAACGCCACCTGGGCGGGCGCGCGACCGGGAGGCCCGAGGGCTGAACCCGGCGCCCGGCACCGCGGAGGGGCGCACCGGCGCGGGGCCGCGGGCCCGGGGGCGGTTCCTGTCACCCGCACGCCGCGGCGAGCGTAGGCTGGACAGGGCCCACGGGCCGGTCGGACGACAGCACACGAGGTGGGGCGGACAGCGGGAATGAGCGTGGACACGGCGGGCGTGACCAAGCAGGAGACAGAGGTCGCCCACGAGGCGGGGCGCCGGAGGACCTTCGCGGTCATCTCCCACCCCGACGCCGGTAAGTCGACGCTCACCGAGGCCCTGGCCCTGCACGCGGCGGCGATCTCCTCCGCGGGCGCCGTCCACGGCAAGGGCGACCGCAAGGGCGTCACGTCCGACTGGATGGACATGGAGCAGGACCGCGGGATCTCCATCACCTCGGCGGCCCTGCGCATCGACTACGACGACCGCGTCCTCAACCTGCTCGACACCCCGGGCCACGCGGACTTCTCCGAGGACACCTACCGCGTCCTGTCCGCCGTGGACTGCGCCATCATGCTGCTGGACTCGGCCAAGGGCCTGGAGCCGCAGACCCTCAAGCTCTTCGACGTGTGCCGGGCCCGCAAGATGCCCGTGATCACGTTCGTCAACAAGTGGGACCGCCCCGGCCGCGAGCCGCTGGAGCTGCTGGACGAGATCGAGCAGCGGATCGGCCTGCGCCCCACGCCGATGAACTGGCCCGTGGGCATCGCGGGCGACTTCCGCGGCCTCGTCGACCGGACCAGCGGCGTCTACACCAAGATGACCCGCACGCCCGGTGGCGCCACCAAGGCCGTCGAGGAGGTCCTGGAGCCGGAGCGCGCCGCCGAGGTCGAGCTGGACGCGTGGGAGCAGGCCCAGGAGGAGATCGAGCTCCTGGAGGCGCTCGGCGCCGACTTCGACCCCGAGTCGTTCATGGCGGGGGAGTCCTCCCCGGTCCTGTTCGGAGCCGCGCTGTCCAACTTCGGCGTCGGGCAGCTGCTGGACACGGTCGTCAACCTGGCCCCGGCCCCCTCGGCCAAGATCGACGCCAGGGACCGGCCGCGCAGGGTGGAGCAGCCCTTCTCCGGCCAGGTGTTCAAGATGCAGGCCAACATGGACAAGAACCACCGGGACCGGATGGCGTTCCTCCGGGTCAGCTCCGGCCGGTTCGACCGCGGCATGGTCCTCACCCACGCCTCCACCGGCCGCCCGTTCGCCACCAAGTACACGCAGGCGGTGTTCGGGTCGGACCGCTCCACCATCGACACGGCCTACCCGGGCGACGTGATCGCGCTGGTCAACGCCCAGGCGCTGTCGGTCGGGGACACCCTGTACGACGGGCCGAAGGTGGACTTCCCGCCGATCCCCAGCTTCGCCCCCGAGCACTTCGTGGTGGCGAGGGCGGTCGACGCGGGCAAGTACAAGCAGTTCCAGCGCGGTATCGCCCAGCTCGACGCCGAGGGCGTGGTGCAGGTCCTCACGTCCGAGGTGCGCGGCGAGCAGGCCCCTGTGCTGGCGGCGGTCGGCCCGCTCCAGTTCGACGTGGTCAAGCACCGCATGGACCAGGAGTTCCGCAGCCCCATCGAGGCGTCGCCGCTGGAGTACTCGGTGGCGCGCCGCACCGACGAGGAGTCGGCCCCCGTCCTCCACGCCCTGTCGGGGGCGGAGGTGCTGAGGCGCCGCTCCGACGGAGAACTCCTGGTGCTGGTGCACAACAAGTGGCGCCTCAGGGTCATCGAGCGGGACCACCCGTCGCTGCTCATGGAGGCCCTTCTGGCCGGCGGGGTGGACGAGGGCGAGTGACGTCCTCCGAGGCCGCCCGCTAGTCGGCTCCGACGGTCCTGTCGGCCGGTTCCCCCGCGCGTCCGCGGGGTGCCGGCCGCGGTCGCGTCCGGGCACGGCTCCCGGCGCCGTCCCCGCCGCGGGGCGTGTGCGACCCGTGTGGCGTCACCGACGCGGCGCTGTACTGCTGCCGGTGAGGCCCGTGTGAACTCTCGTGCCACACGCACATCCTGTGCCCATGAAGACCCCGGTCTCCTGTGGCCCGAGGTGCCCTGGGGAGTGCAGAAGCGCAGGCAGAGGTCAAGATCACCAAGCAGGGGGTACCCCGTGCCGACCCCCGTGATCAGGCCGAAGGTACCCTGAGCTAAGGCCGCTAGGGCGCGATCGATCATCCGACCGCACTGAGCTTCGTTCAGGTATGTCCGCTTCTGTGAAGGGCATGCGCGCGAAGCCGGTTCGGACGGGTGGTGGGGTGCTCAGGGGACCTACTACAGGAGACGGGACGGCGCCGGGAGGATCCCCGGTTCCGTCTGCGACGTCTCAGGGCGATCACGGAGTAATCGACAATCGGCAAAGTTTGCAAATCTTCACCGTGCGGTAATTCTTATCACGTCTGGGTATGTGTTGCATGTCACCTGTCCGTGAATCGGTGAAACTTATATGATTTTGCTTAACAGTCGTTTAACAAAACAGAACAATAACGAGTGAATCAAGAACGTGGCGGCAGACCGCCCCGCGTCTGACGCACCTCACGTATCCCCCGCCTGGAAAGGTTGACCTCGGGCATGAGCGAAGACGACAAAGACCGCACGGTGGAGCTCCACTACGAGGGCGGCGTGCTGAAGCTGCCGGTGTTCACCGGTACCGAGGGTGAACGCACCATCGAGCTGAAGACCCTGCTGGGGTCGACCGGTATGACGACCCTGGACCCCGGGTTCGGCAATACCGCTTCGTGTAGCTCGAAGATCACCTATATCGACGGGGCCGCCGGGATCCTGCGCTACCGCGGATACCCGATCGAGGACCTCGCCGTGGGCTCGACCTTCCTCGAGGTCGCCTACCTGGTGATCTACGGCGAGCTGCCCGAGCCCGGTCAGCTCAAGGAGTTCTCCGACAGCCTCCGCGACAACGCCGACATCCCGGCCGAGATGGGCGCGTTCATCGACGCGATGCCCCGCAACGGCCACCCGATGGCGCTCATGGCCAGTGCCGTCAACACCCTCGCCGCGTACTACGACGACAGCGTCGACCCCGGCGACGAGAGCCAGGTGGAGCTCGCCACGATCCGGCTGTTGGCCAAGCTGCCGACGATCGCGGCCCGCATCTACCGCAACTCCATCGGCGAGGCCCCCCTCTCCCCGGACGACTCGCTCGACTACGTCGACAACTTCATCCGGATGACCTTCGGGGACAAGGCCCCCGTCGGTGAACTCGGCGAGCTGTTCAACAAGGCCGTCGGCATGCTGCTGGTCCTGCACGCCGACCACGAGCTGAACTGCTCCACCGCCACCGTGCGCGTGGTCGGGTCCTCGCAGGCCGACATCTACGCCAGCGTCGCCTCCGGCATCAACGCCCTGTCCGGCCCGTCCCACGGCGGCGCCAACCAGGCCGTGCTGGAGATGCTGGAGGAGATCCGCGACTCGGGCATCTCCATCGACGACTTCCTGGAGAAGGTCAAGGCGCGCGAGATGCGCCTCATGGGCTTCGGCCACCGGGTCTACAAGAACTTCGACCCGCGCAGCAAGGAGATCAAGGTTCTGGCCAGCCAGATCCTCGACCGGGACGAGAACCCCGACGAGCTGTTCGCCCTGGCCCTCAAGCTGGAGGCCGCGGCGCTCGCCGACTCCTACTTCACCGAGCGCAAGCTCTACCCGAACGTCGACTTCTACACCGGCGTCATCTACCGCACCATGGGTTTCCCCACCAACATGTTCACCGTGTTGTTCGCGATCGGCCGTCTGCCCGGCTGGATCGCCCACTACCGCGAGCAGCTGCACGACCCGGCCTTCCGGATCGCGCGCCCGCGCCAGCACTACGTCGGCTCCGCCGAGCGGCGCCTCCCGGGCCAGGGGTAGACCCCACCCGAGGCACCACACCTCAGTGCCCGCCCACGCCACCGGCGAGGGCGGGCACCGTCGTGTCCGCCCTCGCCGGAGCCGTGCCGCCGAGTACCGGGCTCCGTCACCGGCTCTACCGGTACATCACCGGCCCTTTCCCCGCATTTTGCGCACACTCTGTCATCCATGTGCGACGTTGAGGGAAGTGGCAGGGTGTGGCCCGGACGGGCCGCACCGGTGAAGGGGAGGCGACGATGGTCAGGTACGCGTTGACCGGTGACCTGCTCGGTGAGCTGAGCCGGAACTGGTGGGTAGTGGTCCTCCGCGGGGTCGCCGCGGTTCTCTTCGGACTGATCGCCCTGGTGTGGCCCGGGGTGACCCTGATCGCCCTGGCGATCGTGTTCGGTGTCTACGCGCTGGTCGACGGCGGCGCCCTGGGGTACGCCGCCTACCGTGCGGCGCCGGGCAGCCGCGCCTCCCTCGCGGTGCAGGCGGCCCTCAGCGTCATCGTCGGCCTCATCGCGCTGATCTGGCCGGTCGCCTTCGGCCTGGCGGTCGTGTTCGTGATCGGGGCGTGGGCCGTCATCACCGGTGTGGCCGAGATCGTCACCGCGATCCGCCTGCGCGCGCAGATCAGTTCGGAGTGGCTGCTGATCTTCGTCGGCGCCCTCTCCATCGTGTTCGGCCTCCTGCTGTGGTTCTGGCCGTTGGAGGGCGCACAGGCCATCGTGTTCGTGGTCGGCGTCTACGCCATCATCTTCGGCGTCGTCATGGCGGCGGCCGGGTTCCGGCTCCGCGGCGCCACCGCCGTCGCCGCCGGGGACGACGCCCCGCACATCGAGGACTCCGACGCTTCGGAGGAGGAGCCCCGGATGAGCGCGTTCGACGACGGCTACGCGGACGGGTACGCCGACGGCTTCCGCGGGGACGAGCGGGCCGAGCCGGGCTCCGACCAGGAGCAGACGGGCGGCGAGGGCGCCTCCCGACCCGGGGGCTCGGGGCGCCACCGTGCCCCGAAGGACCGACCGGACGACACGGAGTGAGCCGGCTCAGCCCTCGCTGACCACGAGCGAGCCGAGGTGGTCGACCTGGCTTCCGGGGACGACCACCTCGGCTTTCTCCTTCTGCCAGGCCAGGAAGTGCGCGGTCCCGCGATGGGCGAGCAGGGCCTCCCTGTCGGCGAACACCTCGTACACCCGGAAGACGTCCGGGTCGGCGCCGTCCTCGACCACGTCGAAGCGCAGGCATCCCGGCTCGTCGCGCACCGCCGCCGCGGCGTTGCGGGAGATGCCGGAGAGGAAGGCCTCCCGGCGGCCGGGAAGGACCCTGAGGGAGATGACGAGCGCGACCGGAGGCGGAACGGGCGCTGAGTCGGGGACGGGTGCGGGCACGGGACCTCCGGAGGTGTGCGGGAACCGGGGTGGCGGTCGCCGCCCCGACGGGGGCGGGCGCGGGCGGCGCACGGCCGGGGCCCGGCCGTCCGGGAAACGACTTGTCGCCCCTCGGACCCCATGGATACCATCCCGCCATGCACCTGCTTCAGATGTACGCCTAGGGGCCCGCGTCCGAGGACGCCCCCGCGCACCGCCCCGACACGGGGCCGGGCGCGCCACAGCCCTACCCGCAGACATCTGATCCAGGAGAGACCGCGATGACCCGTCGCGCCCATATCGCCATGGTCGGCATCCCCGCCGTGAGCCACGTCCTGCCCGGCCTGGAGGTCGTCAGGGAGCTGGTGGCCCGCGGCCACCGCGTCACCTACGCCAACGACCCCCTCGTGGCCGACCTGGTCACCGGGGCCGGCGCCGAGCTCGTCCCCTACGCCACGACCCTCCCGGTCGCCGACGCGGACTGGCCGGAGGACCCGATCGAGGCGATGGACGTCTTCCTCCAGGACGCGATGACCCAGCTCCCCGTCATCCGCGAGGCCTACGAGGACGACCGCCCCGACCTCTTCCTCTACGACATCGCCGGGTACCCGGCCCGTGTGCTCGGCATCGAGTGGGACGTCCCCACCGTGCAGCTCTCACCCACCTACGCGGCCTGGGCGGAGCACGAGGCCACCGTCATGGAGGCGCTGCGCGCCCTGCCCGGCGCCGAGGAGCACTTCGCCAGGTTCGACGCCTGGCTGGTCCGGAACGGCGTCACCGAGCTGGACCACACCGCGTTCTCCGGGCGCCCGGACCGGGTGCTGGCACTGATACCGCGCGAGATGCAGCCGTTCGCCGACACCGTGGCCGACACGGTCACGTTCGTCGGCCCGTGCCTGGGGACGCGGGCCGACCAGGGTGAGTGGACCCGCCCCGCGGACGCCGACAAGGTGCTGCTGGTGTCCCTGGGGTCGGCGTGCACCGACCGGCCCGGGTTCTACCGGGAGTGCCTGAAGGCCTTCGGCGACCTGCCCGGGTGGCACGTGGTGCTGCAGATCGGCGCGTTCGTCGATCCCGCCGAGCTGGGGGACATCCCGGCCAACGTGGAGACGCATCCCTGGGTGCCGCAGCTTGCCATCCTGCGCCGGGCCGACGCCTTCGTCACCCACGCGGGCATGGGCGGCTCCAACGAGGGCCTGTACTGCGGGGTGCCGATGATCGCCGTCCCCCAGGCCACCGACCAGTTCGACAACGCCGACCGGCTGGAGTCGCTCGGCGTGGCGCGGAGGATCGACACGGCGGACGCCGACGCGGACGTGCTCCGCTCCACCCTGCTGGAACTGACCTCCGACCCGGAGGTGGCGAGGCGGCTGGACGGGATCGGCTCCCGGCTCCGGGCGAGCGGCACCGCGTACGCGGCAGACCTGGTCGAGGCGGAGCTCCCGTTCCGGACGCGGTGACCTGGGAGGTCGGTACGCGGGTGGCGGGAGGGGCCGGCCCGGGCCGTGCGGTTCCGGCGCCGCGGCAGGCTGTGGGGGCCGCGCCCGCGGACGCCCCGCGTTCTCCGGCGACGCGGGGTCCGAGGGGACCGCAGCCTCACGTCCCGGCCGTTTCCCCGCCTGCCCCCGGTGGTGCGCCGTGTCCACGGGGACACGGCGCACCGGCACCGCCCCCTGCCGACCCGCCTCCTGCCCGCCCCGTCCCGGCGCCCGCCCCGGCGGTCCGCCGAGCGCTCCTCATCCGTCCGCCGAGCCCCCTGGGCGCCCGACCACCAAGGAGAACCATGGACCACCTCGTCGTCGTCACCGGAGGCCCCGGCTCCGGCAAGAGCACACTGATCGACCACCTGGCCTCGCTCGGGTACGCGCACACCGCGGAGGCGGGGCGGGCGATCATCCGCGACCAGCGCGAGATCGACGGGCCCGGACTGTCCTGGCGCGACGACGACCTGTTCGCCGAGCTCATGCTGACCTGGGAGATGCGGTCGCACCGCGAGGCGTCCGCGTGGGCGGGGCCGGTCTTCTGCGACCGGGGCGTCCCCGACCTGGTCGGCTACTTCCTCCTGCGCGGTCTGCCGGTGCCCGCGCACGTGGCCGAGGCGGCCCGGCGGTTCCGCTACCACCGCCGGGTGTTCGTCGCCCCGCCGTGGCCCGAGATCTTCGCCGGCGACGCGGAGCGTCACCAGTCACCGGAGGAGGCGGAGCGCACACACCGGGCGATGGCCGAGGCCTACCCCGCCCACGGCTACGAGCTGGTGGAGCTGCCGCGCGTCCCCGTCGCGGAGCGGGCGCGGTTCGTCCTGGACGTCCTGGGGGCGGATCCGCGCGTCCCGGGGGCGTAGAGCGCGGGCGCTCCTCCCGGCGGGGCGCCCCGACCGTGGTGGGGCGGCTGCGAGAGACAACGGGGGGAGCGACATGGGAGGGTGTCTGTCACGTCACGGTACTTCTGGTTCACAAATGGGGTCCAAGTGGCCGTTCGCGGCCGTAAAGGGGCACTCTCTTGTGGTTCGCGAACCTCGCCGCCAGACTCGTGTCTAGGTAAAGGAACATTGACCGTTTCCGCTCGGGTGCACGCACGGGCGGGGACGCGGTGAGGGGACTGGTACGGAAGGTGGCGAGTGCGTCGGGGGCCGGGATACCGCCCATGAGCTGGGAGGGCATCGACCACGAGCTCAACCGTGTGCGCGGTGAGGCCGACCGGATCACCCTCAACCTCGCGGACCTGGACGGCCACGTCGGCCACCAGCTGCTGAAGGGCGCCGCCCTGGAGGGCCGGACCCGGAGCCGCTGGGAGCACGCCGACGGCCACATCCACAGCCTGTGGACGGTCTACGACGCCTTCCGCCGCGTGGTGGACCGGGCCGTGCGGCTGCGGGGCGCCGGAGGAGGCGCCGCCGAACAGGCCGCGCTGACCGCCCTGTTCAACGGACCGTCCGTGGTGCTCCCCGCCGCGGAGGTGCCCCTGAACGAGCGGGGGCTCCTCGACGCCGGTGAGGAGGCCGTCACCCTCGCCGACGCCGTCGCCCGCATGTCCGCCGCCTACGAGGAGGCCACCGAGGTCATCTCGGCCGCCGAGACCGCCTGGGACGCACTCCACCCGAGGCTCGGCGAACTCGACGCGATGTGGCACGAGATCGGCACCCTCTCCGACATGATCGAACTCGGGGAGGACGAGCACGAGGCACTGCGGTCCGACCTCGCCGCGGTGGGCGCCACCGTCCGCAGCGACCCCCTCTCCCTGGTCGAGGACGGGCGCGTCGACACCTCCTCGCTCGAACGCCTGCGACTGGTCCTGGAACGCGTGCGCGGTGAACTCCGCGACGCCCTGCGCATGCGCGACTCCTACACCGAGAGCGTCGAACGGCTCAGCTCCGCCATCGACGACGTCGAGGAGGCCACCGCCCGCGCACGCGGCCTCCGCGCCCAGGTCGTCGCCAAGGTCTCCTCGCCGGCCGCGGTCGAGGTCCCGGACCCGGTCCCGTCCCTGCGGGCCGGGATCGATGACATGGACTCCCTGCGCGCCCGGGGGCTCTGGCGCGAACTCGGCGCCCGGCTGGGCGAACTGCAACGCGCGGTCCACGAGGCCGCCGACGCCGCCCGCGACCGCGAGGGCAACCTCACCGGTCTCCTGGAGCGCCGGGCCGAACTCCGCGGGCGCCTGGACGCCTACAGGGCGCGCGCGGTCCGGCTCGGGCTCGCCGAGAACGAGCACCTCGCCGAACTCCACGGTCAGGCCCACTGGGAACTGTGGACGGCCCCCTGCGACCTGCGCGCCGCCACGGTAGCCCTGTCGTCCTACCTCCGGACGCTCCAGGAACTCAGCGGAACCGAATCGCCCGGGAACAGAACCACACGGGGATCGGATGCGTCAGACGGCGAGAGCGATGGTGGTGTGAGCAGATGACCAAGTGCACGTCCCCCGGCTGCCACGGCCAGATCGATGACGGCTTCTGTGGTGTGTGTGGGCTGGCCCCAGTACACGTGCAACCCCCCCAGGGAAGCGCACCCCCGACGACCGGTCCTCCCGGACCGACCCCCCAGGGGGGCGGCGGACGGCCGTCAGGCCCCCAGGGGGCGTTCGGCGCGCCCCGGCAGGGGTCCTGGCCCCAGCCCGGGGCCCCCGGCCCGCCCCCGGGGTCCGGGCCGCAGCACGCCTTCGGCGCGCCCCACCCGGGCTCGGGCCCCCGGGCCGCGTCCGGCCCGGGACCGCGGGTTCCCCCGTCGGGCCGGTGGCAGGGCTCCGGCCCCCACTCGCCGCCCGTCGGGATCCGGCCGGACGACGGACCCGACCAGTGGCTCTCCTCGACGCCCTCCTCCGAGGACGCCGTCAGCGGCGACCCCGTCCACTCCCACCCGATCTCCGAGAACATCAAGCTCTCCGGACGATCCGGCCTCGCCAGCATCTCCGGCACCGTCGGCACCAGCGTCACCGGTTCGGGCTCCGTGCGCTCCGGCCGGCGGGGGTCCTCCCGCGGCATGCTCGGCATGGGCATGGTGCTGGTGCCCCCGGTGCCCTACCGGGACCCCGCCGAGGCCGTCATGCAGAACCCGGTGGTCGCGGAGAAGAACCGCTTCTGCGGCAACTGCGGGGAGAAGGTCGGCCGCACCCGGGGCGAACAGCAGGGCCGGACCGAGGGCTTCTGCCGCAAGTGCGGCACCCAGTTCTCGTTCACCCCCAAGCTCTCCCGCGGCGACAGGGTCGGCGGACAGTACGAGGTGCTGGGCTGCATCGCCCACGGCGGCCTCGGCTGGATCTACCTGGCCCGCGACCGCAACGTCAACGACCGGTGGGTCGTCCTCAAGGGCCTGCTCAACGCCGGTGACGCGGAGGCGCACAAGGCGGCAGCGGCGGAGCGCGCGTTCCTCTCCGAGGTCGAGCACCCCAACATCGTCAAGATCATCAACTTCTCGCAGCACCCCGACCCGCGCACCGGCATCCCCGGCGGGCACATCGTCATGGAGTACGTCGGAGGCAAGTCCCTGCGCGAGCTGCTGGTTGAGCGCCGCGAGGACGACCCCGAGGCCGTACTGCCCGTCGCCCAGGTCATCGCCTACGGCCTGGAGGTCCTGCGGGCCCTCGGCTACCTGCACTCCAGGGGCCTGCTGTACTGCGACTTCAAGCCGGACAACGTCATCCAGAGCGAGGAGCAGATCAAGCTCATCGACCTCGGAGGCGTCCGGCGCATGGACGACACGGTCAGCCCCGTGTACACGACCCCCGGCTACCGCGTGACCGAGGACGAATTGCGGGGGCCCGGCCCCACCGTCAGCGCCGACCTGTACTCGGTGGGCCGCGCCCTGGCCGTGCTCAGCTTCCGCTTCAGCTTCATGCGCGAGCACCCGCACAGCATCCCCCGGCGCGAGACGGTACCGGTGCTCCAGCGCTTCGAGTCGTTCGACCGGCTCCTGCGCCGCTCCACCCACAGCGAGCTCGAACTGCGCTTCCACGACGCCGGCGACATGGCGGACCAGCTCACCGGAGTGCTGCGCGAGGTCCTGTCCGAACTGGAGGGGTCCCCGCACCCGGCGCTCTCCACGCTCTTCGGCGGCGAGAACCTCACCAGCGGCAACGACGCCGGCCGGCACAGCTCCGACCGCATCCTCGTGCCGCCCACGCCCACCGCGGCGGCGGCCCTGCTGCCCGCCCCCCTCATCGACCCGGGCGACCCGGCGTCGCAGCACCTGCGCGGTTTCCAGGCGCTTCCGCCGGAGGAACTCGTCGCCGCCCTGCGCGCCATGCCCGCGCCCACGCCCGAGACCCTGCTGATGCTGGCGCGCGCGCTCATCACGCTCGGCCGCCACGGAGAGGCGATGGACGTCCTCCAGGCGTTCAGCGAGGCCATCCCCGGCGACTGGCGCACCATGTGGTACCTGGCCGTCGCCGAGCTGAGCACAGGCCGGTTCCGCGAGGCCCGGGACCACTTCGACGAGCTGTACGACCACCTCCCCGGGGAGATCGCCCCCAAGCTCGGCCTGGCGATCGCCTGCGAGCGGACCGGTGAACTCGACACCGCGGCCAGCCAGTACCAGACGATCTGGAACACCGACCACTCCTACGTCAGCGCCGCGTTCGGGCTGGCCCGCATCCGCCTCGCCCAGGGCGACCGGGACGCCGCCATCGCCGTCCTGGACAGGGTCCCGGAGATGTCGAGCCTCCACGTACACGCCCAGACCTCGCTGATCGCCGTACTCGCCGCCCCGCACCGGGGCAGGGGCGTCGCCGACTTCCTCCAGGCAGGACAGCGCCTGGAACGGCTCGGACTGGACAGCGAGTCCGCCGACAGGCTGGCCGCCCGGGTCCTGGAAGCCGCACTGGAGTGGCTCCGAGGCGGGGGCGGCGCACCCGGCGGTGAGAGGCTGCTCGACGGTCCGTTCACCGAGGAGGGGGTGCGGACGAACCTGGAGCGGCGCTACCGGGCGCTCGCCCACCGCGCCACCGCGGCCCCGGAGCGGTACGAGCTGATCGACAAGGCCAACTCCCTGCGTCCCGTGACGCTGCTGTGAGGATCGAGGGAACGGCGATGACAACGGTGCGGACCTGCCCTGCCTGCTCGGACAGAGTGGCGGCGGGCGACGTCTTCTGCGAGGGGTGCGGACGCCCCCTCCCGGAAGGAGTGAGGAGCGCTCCCGTGGAGCACACCGACAACGTGCGGACGGCCCCGCAGCAGAGCATGTCGGGGGCTACCCGCGGCGGCTCGGGCACGCCCGGCGGCAACGGCGGGCGGACCGGTGACGGCTCCCGCCCCGGCCTCGTCCCGTCCGACGGCGGACCGACCGCTCCGCAGGTGAGCCTGAACGGTGCGACCGCCGGTCCCGCGGCGGGTACGGGAGGGGGACGGTCCGACTCGTTCACCACCCAGTCGATGCGCCGCGACTCGGTGACGCCCCGGCCCGCGGCGGCGCCGCCCGGGACGGCGCCCGACTGGCCGCCGCCCTCCGTCGGCAGCAGCCCCGTCCAGCCCACCAACCCCGACATGTGCGTGTGGTGCCCCGGACGGGTCAGCGACGGCTACTGCGAGAAGTGCGGCTTCCTCCAGCCCACCGGGCGCGACCACGTCGAGGTGCGCACGCGCGCCGCCGTCGGGGTCAGCGACCGGGGGCTGCGCCACCGGCGCAACGAGGACGCCATGGCCATCCGCGTCATCGCCGCCGACGACGCCCGCGCTCCGGGCACCGTCTGCGCCGTCGTCTGCGACGGCGTGTCCAGCTCACCCCGGTCCGACGAGGCCTCCCGGGTCACCGCCGAGACCGGGGCGACCGTCCTCGCCGAACAGATCCGGCGCGGAGCCGACCCCCGCGAGGCCACCGGTGTGGCCATGACCAGGGCCGCCGAGGCCGTCGCGGGGATCGCCGAGTCGCTGGACTCCGCGCCCGCCTGCACGTTCGTGTCCGCGGTCGTCGACCCCGCGGCCGGGACGGTCACCGTCGGCTGGGTCGGCGACAGCCGCGCCTACTGGCTCTCCGGAGGGCCCGAGTCCAGTGCCTCGACCCTGCTCACCAGGGACGACTCCTGGAGCGAGGCCATGGTGCAGATGGGGGCGCTCTCCCGCGACGAGGCCATGAGATCGGCCAACGCGCACGCCCTCATCGCGTGGATGGGCGCCGACTCCGGCGAGATCGACGCGCACATCTCCACCGTCACCCCGACGGGACCGGGCACCGTCCTGCTGTGCAGCGACGGCCTGTGGAACTACTACCCCGAGGCGGAGTCCCTCACGGACGCCGTGCCGGGGGCGGGAACCAGACCCCACGAGGCCGCCCGCACCTATGTCAGCCTCGCCCTGAGGGCCGGCGGCAAGGACAACATCACCGCCGTCCTCATCCCCGTACCCGGTGCACAAGGGGGGCTCCGTGCCGAACAGGACTGACCGATCCGCCGAACCGGAGTTCCGGATCGACGTCGACCAGAACAGGTTCCTGCCCATCGGCGGGCGCGAGGTGCACGCCGTCGTCAGCGTCACCTCCCGCAGCCCCGTGCTCGTGGGGTCGTCGGTGCGCGCCTCCGAGGTGATCATCGTCGACACCTCCGGTTCGATGTACGGGGAGAAGCTCGACGAGGCCAAGCGCGCCGCCCGCGCCGCTGTCGAGGCACTGCGCGAGGGGGTCAGGTTCGCCGTGGTCAGCGGCGGCAGCAAGGCCCGGATGGCCTTCCCCGAGGGGGAGCGGCGGTTCGCCGAGTGCGACGACACCACCCGGGCCGCGGCCCTGGAGGCGATCGGCCGGATGCGCGCCGACGGCGGCACCCGGATGGGCACCTGGCTGGAACTGGCGGGGGAGCTGTTCGCCACCGTGGACGAGGGGATCAAGCACGCGATCCTGCTCACCGACGGGCAGAACAACGAGCTCACCGAGGAGTTCGAGCACGCGTTGCGGAAGGTCACCGGCCGGTTCGTGTGCGACTGCCGGGGCGTGGGCACCGACTGGAAGGTCGAGGAGCTCCGCCGTATCGACTCCGCCCTGCTCGGCGGAGGCCCCGGCATCATCGCCGACCCCGCCGACCTGGTCGCCGACTTCCGCGCCATGGCCCAGGCGTCCATGGGCAAGGCCGTCGCGGACGTCGTCCTGCGGTTGTGGACCCCCCAGAACTCCGTGGTGCGCTACGTCAAGCAGGTCTCGCCCACGGTGCGCGACCTCACCCACCGCTCGGTGGAGCGGGCTCCCCAGGCGGGCGACTACCCCACGGGATCGTGGGGCACGGAGAACCGCGACTACCACGTGTGCGTGGAGGTTCCCACGGGCGACCCGGGGCGGCAGTTGCGCGCCGGGTGGGTGCGCGTCGTCCTCCCCGGCTCCGGAGGGGCCGAGGACCAGGTCCTCGCCTCCGGGAACATCCTCGCGGAGTGGACGGCGGACGAGGCCAGGGCCACCGAGATCAACCCGCGGGTCGCCCACTACACCGGCCAGGTCGAACTGGCCCAGGCCATTCAGGACGGGCTCGCGGCCCGTCGGGACGGGGACGGGGGCACCGCCACCACGCGGTTGGGCCGAGCCGTCGCACTCGCGGAGGAGACGGGCAACCAGGAGACCGCGAGGCTCCTACGGAAGGTGGTCGACGTCATCGACCCGGTCACCGGAACCGTCCGCCTCAAGACCAGCGTCGACAAGGTCGACGAGATGACCCTGGACACCAACTCGACCCGGACCGTACGGACCCGGCCCGAGAACGGGCCCGGAACCGACGACGCCCCCGGCCCCGGGTAGGAGGGACCCATGCCGAGTTGCCCCTCCGGGCACCACTCGACGGCGACCGACTTCTGTGACACCTGCGGGCTGCGCCTCCAGGCGTACTCCCCCTCGCCGCCGCCCCAGCCGTACCGACCCCCGCCCCCGACGTCACCGTTCCCACCGCAGGCCCCGCCCCGCACCCCTGCGCCGAGGCGGCCCTCCGCCGCGCCCCGGGGAGGCCCCTGCCCGGAGTGCACGACCTCCCGCACCGGGCGCTTCTGCGAGGAGTGCGGGTACGACTTCGCCTCGCAGCCCGACAGCCCCGTGCGCAGACACTCCGGTCCCGGCGAGGCCCCGGCCGCGGCGCAGTGGCGTGCCGTCATCACGGCCGACCCCGCCTACTACCAGTACATGGTCGACCAGGGCATGCTCGACCCCGCCCAGATCTCGTTCCCCGCCATGAACAGGCAGCGCCGGGTGAACCTCAGGGGCGACCGGCTCCACATCGGTCGACGCAGCGCGTCCAGGGGTTTCACGCCCGAGATCGACCTGGGCGGACCGGGAGGGGACCCCGCGGTCTCCCACATCCACGCGATCCTGGTCGCCGGGCCCGACGGGACCTGGGCGATCGTCGACCCGGGCTCCACGAACGGGACAATGATCAACGGGACCGCCAACACGATCCCCCGCAAGGTGGAGGTGCCCCTCAATGACAGCGATCGGATCTATGTCGGCGCATGGACCGTCATCATCGTCCAGAAGGGGTGACCCCCGTTGATGCCCCCCGACTCCGACCAGGCACGGCGCCCTCCCGGTTCCGGGCCGCCGCAGGACCCGGCCCCGGCGCCCCCGGTGCGGGGCGGCCGGGCCGCCGGCGCCGGACCGGTGCCCGCCCCCTCCCCCCGGCGGACCGGCGGTTACGCGCGTGCCCGCCTGGCCCGCACGCGCCTCTGGCTCGGCACCACCCCCGCGCGGGTGTGGCTGCTGACGGTGGTGTGCGTGGTGTCCGTCGTCGGACTGTTCGGTTCGGCGACCTTCACCCTCAACCAGGCGCGCGCGAGCCTGGACGTGCTCGGACGCGGAGCCGGGCCGCAGGCCATGGCGACCACCGACCTGTACCTCTCGCTCGCCGACATGGACGCCCAGATGGCGGACGTCCTGCTCATGGGTACCGACCACGACCTGGGCTCGGGGCGTGACGAGGCGATGGAGCGGTACGAGGAGAGCCGGGGCAAGGCCAACGCGGCCCTGCTCCAGGCCGCCTCGCTCACCGAGGGCGAACCCGTGGGGGAGCGCAACGTGCAGGCCGTCCTCGACGGGCTGGGCGTCTACGAGCAGTTGGCCGCCGAGGCGCGGCTCCTCAACGACGAGGCGCAGGCGCCTCCGGGGCGGGCGGACACGGCGGCGCTGGAGTCGTACCGCGAGGCCACCCGGCTGATGCACGCCGAACTCCTGCCCAAGGCGTTCAACCTGGGGCTGGACTCGTCGGCGATCGTCCGCGTCAACCACGAGGAGGGCCGGTCGTCCGTCGCGCTCGGCCTGGCCTGGGTGGGCGCCGTCGGCGCGGTGACGACCATCGCGCTGGCCGGCCTCCAGCTGTACCTGCGGGTGCGCTTCCGCCGCCGTTTCAACGCCCCGCTGCTCGCCGCGACAGCCGGGACGGTGGCGCTCACCGTCGGCGTGGTCCTCTCCCTGGTCTCCGGCGGCGCACACCAGAGCGCCGCCAAGGAGGAGGGCCTGGACACCGCGATGGCGCTGTCCCGGGCCGGGGCGATCGCCACCGACATGCAGGCCGACGAGAGCCGCTACCTGGTCGATCCGACCCTGGCCGACAACTACCAGCAGGTGTACCTGGAACGGGCGCAGCAGGTGCTGTTCCGGCCCGCCGACAACCTGGACGCCTACTACGAGGCGATCGACGAGGTGGCCGCCGCGTACCCGGAGCTCCCGGGATCGGACGGGGCGGACCCGGAGGACCCGGGCACACTCGGCTACCTGGGGGAGGACGCCCAGGAGGCGCTGCTCCCGGGCCAGGAGGCCGCGCTCGCCGACGTCCTGGCCTCCTACAACGACTTCCAGGGCGAGGACCGCGCGCTGCGCGAGGCCGCGCGGGAGGGTGACCTCGACTCCGCCGTCGCCATCCGGATGGAGATCGCCCACGCCGAGAACGGCACCTTCCGCACCTACGAGGTCGCGCTCACCGAGCTGACCGACCTGCACAGGGGCGCGTTCACCGAGGGCATCGAGAGCGGTGACGCCGCGCTGGCCCCGTGGGGGTGGCTGCTGCCCGCCGGTGTGCTCGCGCTGCTGGCCCTCGTCGCGCTCGGGGTGCGCCCCCGGCTGGCCGAGTACCGCTGACCCCACGAGAGACAAGGAACAGGCCGATGATGCTTCGACACCGTCGCACCGTCGCCGCGGCCGCCCTGGCCGCGGCGGCGGTGTCGGGACTGCCCGCCTGCTCGGCGGTGCTGGGCGAGGAGGCGTCGCTCCTCGACGCCACCTCCCTGACCGTGGGCGTCAAGGCGGACCAGCCCGGTCTCGGTCTGGAGGACGGGGACGGCGGGTTCGAGGGCTTCGACGTCGACGTCGCCCTGTACATCGCCGAGCAGCTGGGCATCCCCGAGGAGAACGTGGAGTTCGTGCCCGTCACCTCCGCCGAACGGGAGCAGAAGCTGGACGACGGGGAGGTGGACATGGTCGTGGCGACCTACTCCATCACCCCGGCCCGCAAGACCGAGGTCACCTTCGGCGGCCCCTACTACGTGGCCAAGCAGGACGTGCTCGTGCGCGCGGACGCCACCGGGATCCAGGGCGTCCGCGACCTGGAGGGGCTCGACGTCTGCCAGGGGGAGGGGTCGAACTCCGCCGTCCGCATCACCGAGGGCCTCGGGATCGACGTCGTCCAGACGGACGCGCCCAGCTACAGCGCGTGCATCGAACTCCTGCGGGACGGGGACGTGGACGCCGTCTCCACGGACAACCTCATCCTCGCCGGCTTCCTGGCCGAGGACCCCTCCGCGTTCCGGTTCGTCAACAACCCCTTCACCGACGAGAAGTACGGTGTGGGCCTTCCGTACGGGGACGTGGCGGCCTGCGAGGCCGTGAACAAGGCCATCAGCACCATGTACCAGGACGGGACGGCCGCAGACCTGTTGGACACCTGGTTCGGGGAGACCGGCCTCCAGGTGGTGACGAGTGTTCCCCAGTTCGAGGGCTGCGTCTGACGCCGCCGTGCGGCCCCTCGCGGTCTCCGGCGGACGGTTGCGGGGCGGCTCCCGTACCCTCGCGGTGGTCCCCTTCGCACCGGAAGGTGTGGGGCGCCGATCCCGGGGTAACTCCTGTCGGTCGGCGGTGGCGGGGGGAGCTCCGGGGCAGGGCGCGGACGCGACCCGCACGGGGCTCCCGACCGGGGCCGACCGTGCGCCCGCTCGGGGGCGACCGGAGCGGCCCGACCTGGACACTTGGAAGACAACAACCCCTGTGCAGGGCAGTGGGGGGACCGAAGAGGAGTAGTCCGTTGACCATCGTCGAGTTCCTGAACGCGCGTCTGGACGAGGACGAACGCGCGTCCAAGGCCGTTCCCGTCGGAGCACGCGGACGGGATCGGGCGCTGGCGGAGGTCGCGGCCAAACGCAATATCGTCCGCGGGTACGCCGACGCGCACCACGCGAGCATGCGCAGCCTCACCCCCGAACCCCACGGGGCCGCCGTCGGCGGCGACCCCTGGTCCGAGCTCCTGGCCTGGAGGCTGGCGGTCAAGTACCTGGCCGCGGTCTACCGGACCCACCCCGAGTACGACCGGTCCTGGGAGGGCTGACCCCTACGGAGCCGGTGCGGCCGGCAGGTCGAGCAGCCGGTCGACCGTCTCGGCGAGGTCCCGGCCGGAGACGTCCGGCGGGGCGAACAGCGACGGGAACCGCCCCTCCAGGTGTCCCGACCACCCCGTGACCAGCCCCGCCAGGCGCGCACCGGCCACGTCCCAGCCGTGGCCGGTGACCAGGCCGAGCCGCTGCGGCGGGACCTCCAGGGCGCGCGCGGCGCCGAGGTAGGCGCCGGGGGCGGGCTTCCAGGCGTTCGCGGGGCGCGCGGCGATCACGTGGTCCACCAGGTCCAGCAGGCCGGCACGGGCCAGCAGCGCACGCGGCAGGACGTCGTCGTGGTTGCCCAGGGTCGCCACCGCGAGCCCGGCGTCGCGCGCCGCGGCGAGGGCGGCCGAGGCCTCGGGGCGGGGGTCGAGTCCGCTCATGCCCTCGACGATCGCGTCCTCGGCCGACGGGGCGATCTGGTGGCCGGTGATGTCCCGGAGGGCGCCCCGGACCACGTCCTCGAAGGTGCGGTCGGCCTCGTACCCGTCCTCACCGCTCGTCAGGGCCAGGGCGAAGGAGTCCCGCAGCAGGTGGTCGGACCAGCGGGTCATGAGCACCCGGGGGATGCCGGCCTCCCGGAAGCGCCACTCCAGGGGGGCGACGGGGAAGAGGGTGTCGAGAACGTCGAAGACGAGGGCTGCAGGGCGGTGCGACCGCCCGGCGGGGGGTTCTGACATGGGTTTCAGCTCCAGGGGAAGAGGGGGCACCCGCCGGGTTCCTACCCAGGGCGGGCCGCCTTCAGCACTTCCGGGCGGGTACTCCGTCTCCCCGGGGTCGGGGCCCCTCCCCGTCGCGCCCCCCGTCCTGCGCCCCGCCCTCCCGGGGCCCGTGTGCCGCCCGCCCCTCCGCCCCGCGGTCGGCGTCGCGCCCGGAGGTCCGCGGGCGGCCGGTCCCCGCCCCGCAGCGGGCGGCGGGGACGGCGCGGGTAACGGGGACGGCGGGGACGGCCGAGGCGGTCAGAGGGCGTCGAGCCGGGGGACCTGTTCCACGGCCCAGGGGCTCAGCAGCCACGGGGTGCGCGCGGCGACCGCCACCAGGTCCGCCCACTCCACCCACGCGTACTCGGCGACCTCCTCCGGGTTCGGGGCGGGGACGCCGTCGGCGCGGGCCCAGAACACCGGGCAGAACTCGTTCTCCACGATCCCCTCGGCGGACACGGCCCTGTAGCGGAAGTCGGGCAGCGCGGGCCGCACGTCGACGACGGCCAGCCCCAGCTCCTGCTCCGTGCGGCGGCGCACGGCGTCCTCGAAGGCCTCGTCCGGCGCGGGGTGGCCGCAGCAGCTGTTCGTCCACACTCCCGGCCAGGTGGTCTTGCCGAGGGCCCGCCGGGTGAGCAGCACCCGACCGTCCGCGTCCAGGACGTAGCACGAGAACGCCAGGTGCAGCGGGGTGTCCCGGGTGTGCACGGTGGCCTTGTCGGCCACCCCCACCCGCCGGTGCTCCTCGTCGAGCAGCACCACGAGCTCGCGGCCGGTGGGAGCCATGTCCGGGGTGGCTCTCGGCTGGGTCACGGATCTCCCCTTACCCATGGGCCCGATACGTCCCATGCGTCGTCTCTGTCATCCTCCATGGTCACCTGTCCCTTCGACTGGATTGTGCCCCGCGTGGTGTGCGAGTGCGCATAAGGTTCCTGATGGCCCCGAGTCGGGCGCCACAGGGTCCGCGAGCGCGGGCACCAGGACGGCAGCGGAGCGGTGACGGAGACGATGACGGAGACGAGGACGGGAACGGTGCACGGCGCCGCACGGGTCGACGGGGCGGGCAGCGGTCCGGCGCCCGGAACCGGCACGGCGCCCGCAGGCACGGCGGGAGAGGGGAAGGGGATCTCCCCGGACCAGATGGCCGTGTGCCTGGACGTCCTCGCCCGCGCCGGTGACATGCCCAGCGACCACCCGGACTCGGCGCTCCTGCAACGGGCCACCGCCAAGCTGTTCAAGAGCGTCAAGGAGCAGCGGCGCAAGGAGCGGCAGGCCGCCCAGAAGGCCCACGACGAGGCCGTGTTCGCGGCCACCGCCACCGCCGCGCCCGACCGGATCGACGACGAGACCAACGGCCGCGCCCTCACCAGCGGGGCCGGGGGCGCGCTCGCGGGAGTGCTGCGCAAGGCCCGCCCCTGCTACATCTGCAAGCAGAAGTACCGCGAGGTCGACGCCTTCTACCACCAGCTGTGCCCGACGTGCGCGGCGTTCAACAAGGAGCGCCGCGCCGCCCGCACCGACCTGAGCGGTCGGCGCGCCCTGCTCACCGGCGGGCGCGCGAAGATCGGCATGTACATCGCCCTCCGGCTGCTGAGGGACGGTGCGCACACCACCGTCACCACGCGGTTCCCCAACGACGCCGTGCGCCGCTTCGCGGCCATGCCGGACAGCGGCGAGTGGCTGCACAGGCTCCGCGTGGTGGGCATCGACCTGCGCGACCCCGCCCAGGTGGTGCGCCTGGCCGACTCGGTCGTGGAACAGGGGCCGCTGGACATCCTCATCAACAACGCCGCGCAGACGGTGCGGCGTTCGCCGGGGTCGTACGGGCCGCTGATCGAGGCCGAGGCGGAGCCGCTCACGGGCGGAGGGCTGCCCGAGCCGCTGGTGCTGGGCGGTGTGCGGCCGCGGGCACTGGAGGGGGACGGGGACGCCGACGGGACGGAGGCCGGGGGAGGCCGCGTGGCGCCGCACGCGCTCACGCCGCAGATGCTCACGTCGCTCGCGCTCACCACGGGGTCGGCGTCGCTCGACCGGGTGCGGGCGGGCACGGCGATCGACGCGGGCGGGTTGGTCCCCGACCTCGCGGCGGAGAACAGCTGGACGCGGCGGATCGGCGGGATCGACCCCGTCGAGATGCTGGAGGTGCAGTTGTGCAACGTGAGTGCGCCGTTCATGCTGGTGGACCGGCTGCGCCCGGCGCTCGCGGCGACGTCCGCGAGGCGCTCCTACATCGTGAACGTGTCCGCGATGGAGGGGGTGTTCGGGCGCGGCTACAAGGGCCCGGGCCACCCCCACACGAACATGGCGAAGGCCGCGCTCAACATGCTCACCAGGACCAGCTCCGAGGAGATGCTGGAGTCCGACGGCATCCTCATGACCAGCGTGGACACCGGTTGGATCACCGACGAGCGGCCGCACCCGGACAAGGAGCGGATGGCCGAGGCCGGTTTCCACGCGCCGCTCGACCTGGAGGACGGGGCCGCGCGCGTGTACGACCCCATCGTCCGGGGTGAGCTGGGCGAGGACCTGCACGGGTGCTTCCTCAAGGACTACGCCCCCTCGAACTGGTAGGCGCGGGCGCCTCCGCCGCGGCGACCGGCCACCCCGCCCCGGGGCCCGGCGGGGCCCGGAGGAGAACGCCCCCGGCCGCCCGGGGGCGCGGAGCCTAGGGCGTGTTCTGTGGATGCTTTCGGTTGACTCGGCGCTTGCGCCGATCGACGCGAGCGGCTTCCAGGCCATCTCTCGCAAGACGAGTAGCGCAGGTCAGCCCGGGTTTGGCTGTCCAAGCGCAGTCGGCGCAGCGAGAGGCAGCCTGGGGGACGCGAGCCCGGAATGATCCGCGGAACGCGGCCTAGGGCTCCAGGATGAGCCGGACCGGGGAGCCGGTCCGCTTCTCCAACCGCTCCACCGCCGTCGGCGCGTCCTCCAGTCCGAAGGTCCCGCTGATCGAGTCGGCGAAGTCCAGACGGCCCGCGCCCACGAGTTCCACCAGTTGGACCACGTGCTCGGGCTCGGAACCGTAGTGGCCGAGGACCTGCTGCTTCAGGTAGCTGAAGCGGGTGCTGTTCCTGATCTCCAGCGGCTTGTCGCTCAGACCGACGAGGACCAGGCGGCCGTGCTCGCCCAGCAGCCGGAGGGCCTGTTCGCGCACGGCCGGGACGCCCGCGAAGTCGAAGGCGGCGTCGAGGCCCCGCCCTCCGGTCAGCTCGCCGACCCTCGCGAGGAAGTCGGGTGCCGTCGGGTCCAGGGCCGCGTCGGCGCCGTAGGCCAGGGCGCGCTCCCTGGCCCGGGGGTCCGGGTCTGCGGCGACGACCGGGGCCGCGCCCACCAGGCGGAGCAGTTTCACGGCGTGCGCGCCCAGACCGCCGACGCCCCACACCCCGACCGCCTCCGCCGGTCCGACGTCCGCCGTGGACGTGACCGCCGCCCACGGTGTGGACACCGCGTCGGGGATGATCGCCGCCTGGTCGAACGGAAGGTCGTCGGGGAGGGGGACGAGGGTCTCCTCGTCGGCGAGCGCGTACTCGGCCCAGCCGCCGTCGTAGTCCACACCCCGGGTGAGGGTCGTCCCGGACCGGTCGGTCTGGCCGGCCTGGAGCGCGACCCTGTCGCCGACCCCGCTCACGGCGACGTCCGGACCGAGTTCCTCGACCACACCGGCCACCTCGTGCCCCAGGGTGACCTCGTCGCCCTCCAGGTGGAGCGGCCGGAGGGTGCCGTCGATCAGGTGGACGTCGGACAGGCACACGCCCGCCGCCCTCACCCGGACCAGGACCTGGCCCCGACCGGGAACGGGCCGCGGGACGTCCTTGACCTCCAGGGTCAGGGTCCTCACGTCGAGCCGGGCGGCACGCATCGTGGCCATGGGCAAACCTCGCAGTCGGTACGGGCGGGTGCTCTTCCCGAACATCATCGGGGAGGACCGCACCGGTACGAAGGCGACACCGGGGCCTGGGCCGGAATCGGGTCGAACCACCGATGGGGCCACGGATACCGGCGTGGAGCGGCCGGACCCGACCCCCGGCCCGCAGCACCGGGCGAGGCGGGGGAGACGGGGGAGAGGGCCGCCCCTGCACCACCGCTCCGGAGCGCCGGCGGGGAGCCGCGCCGGCGGACACCCGTCAGGTGACGTGCCCGCTCCGGTACGCCCAGGCGGCGACCTCCACCCGGTTGCGCGCCCCGAGCTTGCCCTGGACGCTCGCCAGGTGCGTCTTCACGGTGCTCACCGTGACGAACAGCTCCGCGGCCACCTCGGTGTTGGTCAGCCCCCGCGCCACCGAACGCACGATGTCCAGCTCACGGGGGGTGAGCCCGCCGTCCTCGGGGGAGGACCGCGGGGCCGTCGCGGCGAAGTGCCGCAGCAGGCGCACCGTGATCCGGGGCGAGACCAGCGCGTCGCCGCGGGCGGCGGCGCGCACCGCCTCGATCAGCAGGGCCGGGCCCGCGTCCTTCAGCAGGAAGCCGACCGCCCCTCCGGCCAGCGCCGCGTGCACGTACTCGTCCAGGTCGAACGTGGTCACCACGACCACCCGGAGCGGGTCCGCCGCCCCCGGGCCGGCCAACCGCCGGGTGGCCTCCAGCCCGTCCACGCCCGGCATCCGGATGTCCATGAGCGTCACGTCCGGGCGCAGCTCCCGCGCCATCCGGACCGCCTCCAGGCCGTCTCCGGCCTCGCCCACCACCTCGATGTCGTCCTCGGCGTTCAGCATGTACCGGAACCCCGTCCGCACCATGCCCTGGTCGTCCGCGAGCAGCACCCGGATTGTCACGCGTCCTCCTCCAACGGCAGCCACGCCCGCACCCGCCATCCCCGTCCGCCCTCACGCGGCCCCGCCGACAGCTCCCCGCTGAGCAACCGGGTCCGCTCCGCCATCCCGACGAGGCCGAACCCGCCGCCGACGGGCCCCGTCGCCTCGCGGCCGTCGTCGAGGACCTCCACACGGACGCCGTCCGCCCGCACCTCGACCACCGCGTCCACCAGGGCCGCACCGCGGGCGTACCGCAGCGCGTTGGTGACGGACTCCTGGACGATCCTCAGCACCGTGGTGCCGACGGTCGGGGGCAGGCCGTCGACGTCCCCCTCCCAGCGCACCGCAACGCGCGGTCGCCCGCCGGAGGCAGCGGCCTCCAGGCCGGCGAGGCCCTCGGAGACGCCGGGGGCGAGGGGGACCTCGTCGTCGGGCTCGCGCAGCCGCGACACCATCCCCCGCATGGACTCCAGGGCGCGTGCGCCCGCCGCCTCGATCTCCGGCAGCATGGCGTGCACCGCTCCGGGATCGCGCTCGGCGACGTGCCGCAGCGCCTGTGTCTGGACGACGATGCCCGTCACCTCGTGCGCCACCACGTCGTGCAGGTCGCGGGCGATGGCCAGGCGCTCATGGGAGCGCGCACGCTCCATGTGGGACCGCCGCTGGAACTCCCGCCACCGCAGGTACAGGCCGGGAGCCAGGCCCGCCATCACGAGCATGAGCGCCGGATAGAGGAAGCCCCCGCTGTTCGGTTCCCGCAGGAAGTCGGAGAGGGCCGCCACGCACGCGCACAGCGCGACCGCGGCGATCTGCCAGGGGCGGCAGCGCAGCGCCGCCAGGGACAGCAGGACCAGGACGGACAGGATCTCCGAGGGCGCGAACGCGTATCCGAACATGCCCTTGGGCAGAGGGAACAGCACGGCCGAGGCGATGATCATCACGAGCGGCGCGGCGGTCCCGCACGCGGCGGTCAGGCCCCGCCCCGCGCGCGGGTGCAGGGCGATCAGGGCGAGCACGCACATGACCGCTCCCGCGACCACCGGGACGTAGTCCATGGACGAGTGCGGCGGCCCCGCCCAGTTCGGAACGGTCTGCCTCCGGGCGGTGCCGACCACGTCGTAACCCCAGGCCACCGCCAACACCCCCGCCACGGCCCACGGGACGAGGCGGGCGATCACGCCGTCGACCCCCGGAAGGGGACCGCGGAGCGGGGGAAAGGACCTGTTCGACGCCATGCGCACCAGGCTAGACGCCGCCGCCCCGGCCGCCCTCGGTCGAAAGGACGAGACACCAGGCGGAGTCGTTCGGCTGTTCGGTCGATGTGCGCGGCGGACCCCCGGAGCGAACCTGGACATCCGCACACGAGGGGGACAGACGTGACCGACGTACAGCCGGGCGCCGCCGGAGAACCGGGGCCGTTTCCGGAGCAGGACCGGTATCCGCAGGACGTGCCGCAGCCGGTACGGGGCTCCGCGCCCGGGACGGGGCCGGACGCCGGGGCGGATACGGGCGCCGAGCCCCGGCCGCCACGGCGCGTGGCCTTCCTCGACATCGCCCGCGCGCTCGCGATGATCGGCGTGGTGCTGATGAACGCGACCGCCGTCGTGTTCTCGGCGGAGATGGCGGGGGAGCGCGACCGGACCCTCCTGGCCTCCGCCGTGGACACCGGGCTGGCCCTGCTCATGTCGGGCAAGGCCCGGGCGATGCTGATGATCCTGCTCGGGGTCGGGGCGGTGCTGGCCTGGCGCTCCGCCGTCCGACGGGGTGGTCGTCCGACGGCGGTGATGCTGCGCCGCTACACCGTGCTGGGCCTGCTGTTCGGGGTGCCGCACCTGTTGGTGTTCGACGGTGACATCCTCACCCACTACGCCCTGACGGCCCTCCTGCTGGCCCCCCTGATGCCGCTGCTGGTCGGCGGCTCCGGAAGACGCCCCCTGTTCGCCGCCCTCATGCTGTTCGCGGCGGCGCCGTTCGCGGAGTTCCTGCTCCACTCCGCGCTCGGCCCGCACAGCTGGACGTCGGTGGTCGTGCACGTGCCGCAGACGCTCGGGTTCTTCTGCGTGGGCGTGTGGCTGGCCCGGCGCCCCGAACTCGCGCCGGGGGCGGAGGACCTCCCGTCCCGCCTGCCGGTGCTCATGCTCTGGACCGGACTGGCCGTCCACGTCCTCGGGTACGGCGCCATGTTCGCCGCCGACGCGTTCTTCCCGATGGAGATGGGCGCCGACGGCGTCCCGGTGCTCGGGGACGACGGTATGCCGGTGGTCCCGCCGGGGTCGCCGTTGCTGGTGTCCCTGGCGTCCACGCTGATGGGCGGTGGCGGGGCGCTGTTCTACCTGGGCCTGGTGTGGTGGCTCGTGCGCCGGGGCCGGACGGCGTCCCGCGCGCTGGGCGTCCTCGCCCCGCTCGGCCGGATGACCCTCACGGTGTACCTCGGCAGCACCGCCGTGTTCCTGGTGGTGATGGGCCCGCTGGAGACCGCGGTCCCGCTGCTGGCGCAGTACGGCCTGGCGGTGGCCTACTTCGTTGCGGCGCTGGCCTTCGCGCGACTGTGGAACGGGTGGTTCCTGCTCGGCCCGCTGGAGTGGGTGTGGCGGAGGCTGACCTACCTGGGGCCCGTGCCGATGCGCCGCGTCGGTCGCGCCGCGGTGCCGGGGCAGGACGGTGCCGACGGGCCCTCGGGACCCCCTGTATCAAGCAAACCCCAGGAGGGCGCGCCCCGGTAGGGGTGTCGGCCTGCCTGTGGACGACGTTGCCGGCCCCGGTCCCGCCCCGGCCCTGCCCCGGCTCCGGTCCCCGCCCGGCTCCGGTCCCGGTTCCGGTCCCCGCTACGGCCCCCGCTCCGTCCGGAGCGGGGGCCGGACGCGTTCGCGGGGACGGGCCCCACGGGCGTCGGCGCCCCGGACGGAGCGGGTCCGGACGCGTTCGCGGGAATCGGGCCCCGCGGATGCCGACGCCCCTCCGCGCCGGCGACGTGTCCGGCAGGTCCGGGAGGTCAGCCTCCCGCCACGGAGGGGAGCACCCGCACGTTCGCCCCGTCGGAGACCGGCGCCGCCAGCCCGCCCGCGCCACGGCACTCGTCGCCGTCCACGAACACGTTGACGTAGCGGCGCAGCTCCCCGCGCTCGTCGCGGAGGCGCCGCTCCAGCCCCGGGTACCGGGCGGTGAGCGCGTCCAGGACCCCGCCCAGCGGGGTGTCGTCGTCGACCTCGACCGGGACGTGGGCGGCGTCGTCGGCGTCGGCCCGCAGCAGCCCCGGCAGGTGCACCGTCACACGCATCTCAGACCTCCGTCGCCCGGACGCACAGCACGTCGGGCAGGTGCGCCGCCACCTGGTGCCAGCCGTCCCCGCCATCGGTGGAGGTGTACACGTCGCCGGAGCGGGTCCCGAAGTAGAAGCCGGGCACGTCGGCGCCGTCGGTGCAGGCGCCGTCGCGCAGCACGATCCCGAAGTAGGGGTCCTCGGGCAGGCCCCGGACGTCCGGCCGCCAGCTGTCGCCCCCGTCGTCGGTCCGGTACACCGACAGCCGGTGGCCGGGCGGCAGGTGCACCTCCTGGCTGACCACCGGGAAGTTGAGCGCGCTGAGCGGCCGGTGCGGGTGGGCGACCACGGCGAACCCGAAGTTGGTGGGCAGCCCCTCCTCCACGGACGTCCACCCCTCCCCGTCGGGGTCGGCGCTGCGGTACACCCCGTGGTGGTTCTGGGCGTACATCGACCCGTCCGGGGTAACGGCCACCTTGTGCACGCACTGGCCGTACTCGGGCTCCTCGTCGGGCAGGAACCCCGCTGAGATGCCGCGGTTGGCGGGCGCCCAGCTCGTGCCCCCGTCACGCGTCTGGTAGACGCCTCCGGTGGACATGGCCACCGTGATCGCGTCGGGGGACCGGTCGTCCGCCCCGAGCACCCCTGGCAGGACCGTGTGGATGGCCGCGCCGCCCGCGCCCGGGAACCAGTTGGCCCGGTGCGGGTGGTCCCACAGCGGCCGGACCAGGTCGAAGTCCAGCCCGCCGTCGGTCGACCTGAACAGCGCGTGCGGCTCCACCCCCGCGTACACGGTGCCGGGCTCGTCGCCGAAGGCGAACTGCCAGACGCGCACGAGGGAGGTGTCGGTGTCCTCGGGGAAGGCGACGGGCGCGGCCACGGGCTCGTGCCAGGTCCGTCCGAGGTCGTCGCTGTACCAGACGCTGGGTCCGAAGTGCGAGCTCTCCGCCCCGGCGAGCAGGCGTCCGCTGTGCGGGTCGATCCCGACCGCGTACACGGCGCTCATGCTGGCGTAGTCGACGGAGTCGAGCCGGTGGGGTCCCTCCACCTCCCAGTCCCGCCGATCCTCGCTCCGGGCGGTGAAGAGTCCCTTGCGCGTGCCGATGACCAGCAGATATGCCATGACCAACTCCAAGAATCGACCGAGGCTCCCACTCTGACACGGCGGGCCCGCATTCGGGGTGCAAGCAAGGGCGTGCCGGGTTCCGGCCTGGGAAGGAGTCATTGGTAAGGAACCTGAACGATTTACCGTCGGTGTTTAATGAGTTCCGACCGGAAATGGTTCGCCCCTCGGAGGCATAAGCGCCGTGAGAGGGGAACCTTTTCCTGGCAGGTGGTTCCGTGCCAAGTGGAAGGCGGGTGTCCGACCGAGACTCCTCTGCAATAACATTCCGGGCCAACCGGTGTACCCGTGGGCTCCGGCCTGTGCCCCGCGGTTGCACTCCTCACGAAGAACAGGCCAGACGACTTCCCGCTCCCCTGGTCCTCACTGTGCGTTTCAGGACTACCGTCCCAATGGTCCCGCGTACCAGGGAGAACCAGGTTCCCACTCGATAGGGTCGCCTCATGCACCACCCCCCGGACACGCTCCACGCCCGCAAACGGCGTAAGGCCCGAGCCATGATCGTGTCAGCAGCCTTCCAACTCTTCGCCGAACACGGATTCGACAACGTCACGGTCGCCTCGATCGCGGAGCGCGCGGAGGTGGGGCGCACCACCTTCTTCCGGTACTTCGGCGACAAGCAACAGGTACTGTTCGCCGACGACGGCGCCGAGGTCGAGCGCATGTGCGACCACGTGCGGGAGAAGGCGTCGCAGCCGATGGGCGACGACCTGCACGCCGCGGTCGGCCTGCTCCGCGAGGCCAACGCCGCCGCCCGGCCCCACACCGCCCTGTCCCCCGCCCACTCCGCGGTCCTGGTGCGCCTGCTCCGGGAGAGCACCGAACTGCGCTCCCGCTACCTCCTCACCCGGCACGAGCGGGCCATCCGGCTGGCCGGGGCCCTCGCCGAGGTCGGCACGACGGAGAGCGTCGCCGTGCTCGCCGCCCACACCGCCATGGCCTGCGAGCTGACCGCCATGCGTCTCGCCGGCACGCCGGAGTCCTTCGGCGCCCGTCTGGACGAGGCCCACCTGATGCTGGGGGACCTCGGAAGGCAGGCGGCCTCCTGAACCGGGGGCTTCCCCGCCGCCGGGCGGGCCCGGGCGGGGGTCAACCGTCGTACGCGCGCACGAGACGGGTGAGCCGGGCGCCGAGGAACGCCGTCACGGCCAGGCTCACCAACCCGATGAGCGCGTAGGGGGCGCGTAGCGCGTCCTCGTGCCCCCACGACGGGGTCAGTGCCGACACCAGCACACCGCCCGCCGCCATGCCCACGGCACTGGCTCCCCAGCCGACCGTGCGCATGGCGGCGTTGACCCTCCCCAGCAGCCGGTCCGGGGTGATCCTCTGCCGGATGGAGACGAGGGAGACCGAGTAGCCGATGATCAGCCCGCTCGCCAGGAGGTACCCGAGGGCGACGACGGGGATCAGCGGCTGCCACGCGATCAGGACGTACACGGCGCCGACGGACGCCAGGCAGGCCGTCGGCAGGACGCCGCGCGGAAGCGCGGCGCGCAGCCGCGCCACGCTCTGGGCGCCGATCACGCCGCCGACCGCGGCGAACGCCATCAGCAGCCCGAACCCGGCGGGCCCCAGCCCCAGCGTCTCCCGGACGAACAGGACCTGTGTGGACAGGGCGGTCGCGTAGGAGGTGTTGACGAGGAGGGAGATGCCCGCGACGAGGCGCAGCAGTGGCTGCCGAAGGATCGCGCGCACGCCCTCGGCCACGTCCGCGCCGACTCCGCGCAGCCCCCGCTTCCCCGCCGCCCGGGTCTCCCCGGGGCCGCCTGCTCCGGTCGTGCTGCGGGGGCCGCCGGTCCCGCCCTCCCGGGGGAAGCCGGCCGTGCCGGGCCCCGGCGCAGAGCCGTTCTCTCCCGCCGGGGCGGCCGTCCGCAGCCGCAGCAGCGCGAGCACCGACACGGCCAGCGCCGCGATGTTGACCAGGAAGGGCACGAACACCCCGAGGGCGATCAGCAGTCCCCCCAGGGGGCGCCCGGCGAACTCCTGGGCGACCAGGGAACCCGTCCTCAGGTGCCCGTTGGCCCGTTCCAGCCGATCCGGGGGGACCAGCGCGGGCACCGCGGTCTCGGCCGCCGTGTCGTAACAGACCTCCAGGGCGCCGAAGCAGAACGCGAAGGCCGCCAGCAGCGGCACCGAGGCCCATCCGGAGGCCACCGCGACCGCGAGCAGGGCCCACAGCGCCAGCCGCGCCGCGTTCGCCGAGACCATGAGGGCGGCCCTGGGCAGGCGGTCCACCAGCACACCGGCCGGCAGGCCCAGCAGGAGCCACGGCAGGCGTCCGGCGGTGGCCACCGCGGCGACCAGGAGCGGGTCGGAGGACAGGGACGACGCCAGCCAGGGGACCGCGATCATCGCGACGCCGTCGCTGAGGTTGGAGGCCAGGGCCGCCGTCCAGAAGGCCCGGAAGCGGCGGCCCAGGGGCGGGTCCGCCTCTGGGGCGGGGAGCGGACGGGACACGGTGCACCGGCCTTCCCGGCTCCGGCTACGCGGGGGGCGAGGGGGCGCCGGCGCCTGCCGGACACACTACGTGACGCCGTGGCACCGACCGTGACCGCGTGCCGCCGTCCGGTGCGGTCGTCCGATCGCCTCGGATCCCCCGGGGCGAGCCCCTGGATTTAGTAGGACGTCCAACTATATGGTGGTGCCACAGAGCCGCGGGGGAAGTCTGGTGCGAAGCCTTCGGAACCCCGCTGATCGACGCCCAGGCGCTCCGGTTCGGACTGGCCGAGATGGCCACCGAACCGGAGGCGGCCCGCTCCCTGCTGTGGAGGGCCGCCGCGGCGCCGGACGACGGCGACCCCGACGCGGCGCACCTGTGCGCCATGGCCAAGCGGTTCGCCACCGAGACCGGGTTCACGGTCGCGGACCAGGCCCTCCAGCTCCACGGGGGCTACTGCTACCTCACCGAGTACGGCATCGAGAAGATCGTCCGCGATCTGCGGGTGCACCGAATCCTGGAAGGGACCAACGAGATCATGAGCCTGATCATCGCTCGCGGGCTGACGGGAGCCGCCTGATGTCCGCCACCGGAGCCGCTGGGGACACGGTCCTGGCGAGGGTCGAGGGGCACCTCGGCCGCCTCACCCTGAACCGCCCGCGCGCCATCAACGCCCTCGACCACGCCATGGTGGGCGCCCTCCACGCATCCCTCGCCGCCTGGGAGGGCGACGACGCGGTCGCCGCGGTCCTGCTCGACGGGGCGGGGGAGCGCGGCCTGTGCGCCGGGGGCGACATCCGGGCCGTCCGCGCCAGCGCCCGGGACGGCGACCGGAGAGCGGCCGAGTTCTGGCGCGACGAGTACCTTCTCAACGCCCGCATCGCCCGCTACCCGAAGCCCTACGCCGCGTTCATGGACGGCGTGGTGATGGGCGGCGGCGTAGGCGTCTCCGCACACGGGTCCGTCCGGATCGTCACCGAGCGCACCGTCGTCGGCATGCCCGAGACCACCATCGGCTTCGTGCCCGACGTCGGCGGCACGTACCTGCTGTCCCGGACCCCGGGGGAGACCGGCACCCACCTGGCGCTCACCGCGGGATCGGTCGGCGCGGGCGACGCCCTGTACCTGGGCCTGGCCGACCACTTCGTGCCATCCGAGCGGCTGTCCGCCCTGGCGGAAGCCCTCGCCGGGGCGGCCTCCGCCGACGGGGTCGCCGAGGCGGTGGGCCGCTTCGCCGAGACCGCGCCCGCGTCGGACCTCGACGGCCGGCGGCACTGGATCGACTCCTGCTACGCGGCCGACACCGCGGAGGAGATCGTGGAGCGGCTGCGCGCCCACGGGGACCCGGAGGCGGCGGAGGCGGCCGACACCATCGTCCGCAAGTCGCCCACCGCCGTGAAGGTGACCCTGGCCGCGCTGCGGCGCGCCCGGGAGCTGCACAGCCTGGAGGAGGTCCTGGAGCAGGAGTACCGGGTGTCCTGCGCCGCGCTGGCCTCACCCGACGTGGTGGAGGGCATCCGCGCGCAGGTGGTCGACAAGGACCGTTCGCCCAAGTGGGTGCCGGACACCCTGGAGGCGGTCACCGACGAGGACGTCGCCCGCCACTTCGCACCCGCGCCCGACGGCCCGCTGGGCCTGGCCGCCCCGAGGGCGTCGGAGGCCGGTGCGGCGGGATGACGGACCGCGTGTGGAGGGGGACGCCCCCGTGCCGTCCGGCACGGGGGCGTCCTCTCGTCCGCCCCGGCTCTCCCGTGCGGGAGAGCCGGGCGGTCGCGACGTGCCCTGGTCAGAGGCGTCCGCCCTCACAGTGGCAGGACGGCCAGGGCTGGGAGCAGCCCCGGCAGAACTCCTTCGTGGGGTCCGCCGCGACCGCCCGGTCGAAGGGTTCCAGCAGCGGCCGTCCGAGCTGCTGGGACAGGACCGGGTGCGGCCAGGGGCACCAGTACACCGGGCCGGACGCGGTGTTCTGTCTGGCGGGGACCACGCACACACAGTCGGTCCAGGGCTGCAGACAGGTCGGGCAGATCTTGTCCATGGCGGCTTCTCGTGGTGTTGGATCCGGATACGCGGCTCCCCCGATCGGGGCGGCGGGTGTCGGAGAGCGGCGTCACCCGTTCCTGTGGAGTGTGGTGATGAGGTCGGCGATGTGTCCGGCGTGGGCGGTCGCGCCGGTTTCCAGGGCGAGGGCGTGGACCTTCTCCAGGGCGCGGACGACCTCGGTGCCCGCCGGTCCGGCGTTGAGCACGTGGGCGATCTGGGCCTTGGAGTAGCGGCGGTGGCCGCCCAGGGTCCTGAGCGAGGTGAGGCGGCCGTCCTTCTCCCAGCGGGTGACGGTCTTGGGGTCGACGCGGAAAAGTCGGGCGACCTCGCCGGGGGTGAGGAGTTCCTCGGCGGAGTCCAGCAGGGACTGTGAGGGGGTCATCGATCGGCTCTCCAGCTAGAAGCGACTGCGGTTGCGATTGCGAATGTGAGGGCGGGATGCGCGGGGGGCGGGGCCACCGGGTCGTCGCCCGGCGTCCCCCGCCCGGGCCATGACGCGGGTGTCTCGGTCGGTCATCTGTCCTCGCGGTCCCGGTCGCCGTCCCTGCGGCTGCCGTCGCTGTTGCCCCAGCGGACTCCGTCCATGGTGGCGGGGATCTTGTGCCCGGTGTGCAGGAGGGCGTTCTCCCAGCGCAGTTCCATGGCGATCAGCTCGCCCTGGCGGTCGTAGGCGGCCTGTTCCTCGGGGGTGAGCGGGGCGTCGGCGGCGGAGGGGCGGGCGCGGACTCTTCGCGGTCGGCTCACGGGGTGCTCCCCGTGCCTGCCGTGCCTGGCGCCGGGGGTGCGGAGGGAGTGCGGGTCCGGGTGGGCGGCCGGGAGTGCTCGTGGAGGCTGGTCTCCAGCTGGCCGGGGGTGGGCTCGATCTCGGTGCGCCAGTGGACGTCGGTCCGGTGGGCGGTGGCGATCCACATGCGGCCGGTCCAGATGATGCGGTGGGTGCTGCCCCAGGTTTCGCGCAGGCGGACGAGGACGATGCCCGGGGGTTCCCAGGTGCGGCCCTGGTGGTCCATGTGGTCGCCCTCGTGACCTGCCTCGATGGCGCAGCACCGGGGGATGCCGTTCCGGTCCAGGGAGGTCTCGGCGCAGTGCGGGGGCATCATGCCGCCCTCACCTCCAGGCGGTGCAGGCCCTCCAGGACCGCTTCGAGGACGTCGCGCGGAGCGGGGGCGTGGGGCGCGAAGCGGGCGGGGGCGTAGGCCCGGACCCGGGCCGCCCGGCGCGGTCGTCGGCGGCGCATGGCCTCCGAGGCGATGTAGCGGGCGGCCACCAGGGCCGACGGGTTCAGGTAGCGCGACATGGCGCCTCCTCGAAAGTGTGTCGCTCTGGAACGGGAGCGACAAGGAACGAGTACATCACCCATAGTGAACCCTAGAAATCTAGGATTCAAGTGCTACGGAGTAGATTGCTACTCCTGAGATTGCTAAATGTCCGTTTTCTCGCCTGGAGGGCTACGATCGGCACGTCAAAGCAGCAGCGCAAACGCACTCGGAAGGCCACGGTGGCAGCGAGCCCGACGATTCGCCGGAGGCAACTCTCCGCGATCCTGCGGACGATGCGCCGCGAGTCCGGCCTGTCCCTGGAAGAGGCGGCGAAGCGCGTCGAGTGGTCCCGCGCGAAGCTGGGACACATCGAAACGGGTGAACGCAAACGCCCCAGCGTGGTCGAGATCCGAGCGCTCATGGAGACCTACGGCGTCAGTCCGCAGGATCCCCGGCACGACGCGGTGCTCACACTTGTTCGCCACGCCCAACAGCGCGGCTGGTGGACACGGTACGACGACATCCTCACCGGCTCGTATGTCGAGCTTGAGGCCGAGGCGACAGCGATCGCGAACTACGAGAGCTTCGGCGTTCCGGGTTTGCTCCAGACCCCGACGACCGCCCGCCTCATGCAGCGAGCGCGCCTATGGCGTGACCCGGAAGACATCCAACGTGCGGTCGACGCTCGCATCCGCAGGCAGCAGATCCTCTCCGGGGAGGCCCCTACCCGTCTCTGGGCAGTGATCGAAGAGCACGCCCTCCAGAGGCTCTCCGGTGAACCCGACGTGATGAGAGAACAGGTCGAACACCTGGTGCACCTCGCTGACACCGCGGGCAATGTCACCATTCAGGTGTTGCCGACGGCCGCAGGGATCCACGCTGGAGCCGCTGGACCGTTCGTCCTCCTGGATTTCCCCGAACCGGCCGGACCCATCGTCTACTTGGAGACGTACACCGATGGTCTGTATCTGGAGCGTGCGGAGGAGGTCGCCCGGTACCGGCGACTGTGGGATCACATCCGCACGTCGGCACTCGACGAGGAGCGGACGATCCCGTTCCTGAAGAAGATGATCCGATAGAGAGAGACGGCCGATGTACTCGTTCCCCGCTGAGGCCACCTGGCGCACTTCCTCGTACACGCAGCAGCAGAATTGCGTGGAGGTCGCAGACACGCCGGGGCTGGCCGCAGTCCGCGACACAAAGAACCGCGGTCACGGACATCTGCTGTTCGAGACTCCTGAGTGGCGCGCGTTCGTTGGCAGCCTGAAGACCGACCGGGGCTGACTCCGGGCGCGACGTAGGCCCCCAGGATTTCTCCTGGGGGCCTACGTGTACTCGTTCCAAAATCACTGTATCCCGCCGCCCGGACACCGGGTAGGGGGAGAAGGACCCGGCAGAAGCCGGGGTCGTTTCACGTTGGACGAGTCTGCTGAGCCGGAGACCCCTGGTCTTCTGCACCCTGCCGCCGTGCTCAGCCGAAGGCCTGGCCGTCCTCGGGCAGCACCTGGCCGCCGTCCACCACGAGGGACTGCCCGGTGATGAAGGAGGCCCCGGCGCTCGCCAGGAACACGCAGGCCGCGGCGATGTCCTCGACCTCGCCGACGCGTCCGACCGGGATGGCCGCGCGCATGCGTTCGAGGTAGTCCGCCCCCAGTTCGTCCAGGCCCTCGGTGCGCACGTTGCCGGGGAGCACCGCGTTGACGGTGATGCCGCGGGGCGCCAGTTCCAGGGCGGCGCTGCGCATGAACCCCAGCTGGGCGGCCTTGGTGGCCCCGTAGTGGGACCAGCCCGCGTACCCGGTCAGCGGTCCGGTGATGGAGGAGGTGATCACCACCCGCCCCCGGCCGGAGGCCGTCAGGGCCTCCACCGCGGCCTGCACCATCAACACGGTGCCCTTGATGTTGGTGTCGAGGACCCGGTCGAGTTCGTCCTCGCCCATCGACACCAGAGGCGACGAGGGGAAGATGCCGGCGTTGGCGCAGAGCACGTCCAGGCCCCCGGTCAGTCGCACGACCTGCTCCACCACGTGTGCGCAGTCGGCGGCCTTGGCCACATCACCGACCACCCACTGCGCCCCGGGAACGCCCCGGGCGGCCTCGCGGGTCCTGGCCTCGTCGCGGCCGACGATCACCACCCGGTCCCCGGCCTCGGCGAACCCTTTGGCGATACCGAGCCCGATGCCCCTGGTCCCGCCGGTCACCAGCACTGTTCTGCCCACAGCTGTTTCCTGCCCTCCGGTTGGTCACTACCCTCTCGGTGATCTCGGACAGTGCCTCCCCGCCCACCCGCCCCTGCCG
>NZ_JAUZMY010000022.1:0-132718 GCF_036327455.1 Nocardiopsis codii
GGGCGGCCCCGGGCGGGGCCGGTCGGTCCCCGCCCCGGCCCCGACCCGCCCCCGGCCACGTGACCGCGTCGCGCTCCCGACAACGACTTTCCGGCCCGGCCGGAGAACGGAAGAACCCCAGCATGACCGCAGTCTCCGAGAACAACGCCAGCGCCACCAGCGGCCTGGGTGCGATCGAGCGCGACGCCGAGCGCGTCAACGTCGACGACAAGGCGATGATCAACGCCCGCGCCGACGTCAACCAGCTGCTCCCGCTCAAGTACACGTGGGCGTGGGAGAAGTACCTCGCGGGCTGCAACAACCACTGGATGCCCACCGAGGTCGCCATGCAGGCCGACATCGCGCTGTGGAAGTCCAAGGACGGGCTGACCGAGGACGAGCGCCTGATGCTCAAGCGCAATCTCGGCTTCTTCGCGACCGCCGAGTCGCTGGTCGCCAACAACATCGTCCTGGCCGTGTACCGCCAGCTCACCAACCCCGAGTGCCGCCAGTACCTGCTGCGCCAGGCCTTCGAGGAGGCGGTGCACACCCACACCTTCCAGTACATCTGCGAGAGCCTCGGCCTGGACGAGGGCGAGCTGTTCAACATGTACCGGGAGGTCCCGTCGATCACGGCGAAGGACGCCTGGGCGCTCAAGTACACCCAGAACCTCGAGGACCCGGAGTTCCGCACCGGTACGCCGGAGGCCGACCAGGCGTTCCTGCGCGACCTCGTGGCGTTCTACGTGATCTTCGAAGGCATGTGGTTCTACACCGGCTTCGCGCAGATCCTGTCGCTGGGCCGCCGCAACAAGATGATCGGCATCGCCGAGCAGTACCAGTACATCCTGCGCGACGAGTCGATCCACCTGAACTTCGGCATCGACGTGATCAACCAGATCAAGATCGAGAACCCGCACCTGTGGAGCGAGGAGTTCCAGAGCGAGGTCCGGCAGATGCTCAAGGACGCGTGCGAGCTGGAGGTGGCCTACGGCCGCGAGACCATGCCGCGCGGCGTGCTCGGCCTCAACGCGGAGCTGTGCGAGAAGTACATGCACTTCATCACCGACCGCCGCGCCGAGCAGATCGGTCTCGCTCCCATCTTCGGTGAGGCGGAGAACCCGTTCCCGTGGATGAGCGAGATGATGGACCTCCAGAAGGAGAAGAACTTCTTCGAGACCCGCGTCATCGAGTACCAGACCGGCGGCGGCCTGGACTGGGACTGACGGGGATCCGGCCCGTGTGACGCGGGCCGAACAGCGCTTTCCTCCCGGGAGACGAAGACGGTCTCCCCTTGGGGCGGCCCGGATCGAGGCGCGCGATCCGGGCCGCTTTCGTGTGCGCCCACCGGTGCCCGGCGGGGCCCGGACTCCGGGGTCAGCCCTTGTTCGTCCAGGTCATCCTGACGTTGAAGGTGGCCTCGCCGGTTCCCTTGACCACCACGACATCGGCCTCGGCGCTCACGGTCACACCGAATTCGACCTCGGTCTCCGAGGGGGCCAGTGAGGACGAGGAGAGCTCCTCCAGCTGCGCGGACACGGCCTCGGCGACCTTCCTGATGCGGAGCAGCACGGAGTCGAGCCTCTTGTCGCCGGTGGCGTTCGCGGGGGTCCGGGAGACGTTGGAGGCCCCCTCCCTGCGGACGGGAGCGGACTCGATGCTGATCACGGTGCCGTCGTCGGTGACGAAGTCGATCACTTTGTTCACATTGGCCTCACGCATTCTCCGAAGGGGCTTGGCATTCCTCTTGATGTCCACAGAAAGTAAAATGTTGTGAGATATCCGGCAACGATGATATTCCGCTGCCGTCCGCGCGGAGGAAACGGTGGGACGTACCAGTTATGACCGGGCGAAACGACTCACAGGCCACCTGGCGGGACGGGCGCGACGGCACAGGATGGCGTAAGTCGTCGAGGTCCGGTACCGGCGGAGACTGCTGCGAGGCGTCCCTGGGGGAGCCGGGACGGGTCGTTCTCCGCGACTCCCACCACCCCGACGGGGACGTCCTGCGGTTCCGTACCCGGGAGTGGCTGTCGCTGGTCTCGTCCCTGCTCTGAGCGGACCCCGCGGCTCCGACGGGCACGGGGGAGCCCCGCCTCAGTCCCTGACGGGGAAGATGTCGGTGTCCAGCCGGACGAAGGACGCCATCGTGGTGACGAAGCGGTGGTCGGGGCCGAACCGGGAGGCGTACAGCTCGCGCAGGGCCTCCCACTCGCCCTGGACGTCCTCGCCCAGCGCCCGCCGGCTGATCAGCAGGTTGCGCCGGGCGGTGGTCAGGAAGATGTGGTGCTCCCCCAGGGTCTCCCGGCACAGCTCCACGCTGGCGACGTCCTGGGCCCGGGCCTCCTTGAGCCTCCCCAGGGCGAACAGGTCGTTGCCCAGGTTGACCTCGACGGCGGTGAGGGTGACGTCCGCGTCGGGGAAGCGCTCGCGGATCGCCTCCATGGCCGCGCGGTCCAGCTCGTGCGCCCGCTCGTACTCGCCCAGCACCCGGAACACGATCGCCGCGTTGGCCCGCGAGGCCCACGGGAAGAGGTGGCGGGCGGGGAACCTGTCGTCCATGTGCGCCAGGAGGTCCTCGGCCAGGTCCCGGGCCTCGTCCAGGCGGTTGGCGAAGGCGAGGTTCACCATGTGGATGCTGTTGAGGTGCAGCGTCGACGGGGCGTGCGGTCCGTAGCGCGCGACGTTGACCTCGCGCGCCTGCTCGGTCAGCTCCAGGGCCAGGGTGTGGTCGCCGAGCCTGCGGTGGATCACGGAGAGGAAGATCGGGATCTCCGAGGTGTGGGTGCTGGCGTTGGCCTCGGTGACCTCGAAGCGCCTGCGGCAGTCCTCCAGGGTCTCCCGGGCCTCCCCCAGATAGCCGAGGGCCATGAGGTCCAACCCGATCGACAGCCGCGTGCGCAGGGTCGGGATGCCGTCCGGCCCGAACACGTACTTGCGCTGCTCCAGGGTGCGCCGGTCCAGCTCCAGCGCCTCCCGGAAGCGGCCGAGGCGGCGCAGGCAGCCGCCGATGTCGTGCGCGATGACCAGGGTGTTCTCGTCGTCCTCGGAGAAGAGCGTGGTCCTGGTCCGGTGGATGTCCTCGAACATGGCCAGGGCCCTGGCGTAGTGCCCGAGGTTGCTGAGCGCGATGGCCCGCGCCCGGTGGGCCTCCAGGGCCTCCTCGCTCTCCGCGCCCTCCAGTTGCGCCTGCTCCGCGTACATCCGCTCCGCCTCGGCGAGGGCGATCTCGTTGTCGCCGCGGATCCGCAGGATCTTGGCGCGGAGCAGCTGGATCTGGAACCGCTGCGCGGTGTCGTCGTACCAGGCCTCGATGGCGCGGTCGGCGAGGGCCAGGGCCGCGTTGCCGTTCCCGGTCTCCACCAGGTACACGATCACGTTGCTGACCAGCCCGCGGACCTGGGGGTCGTGGCTGCGCCACGCCTCCGAGGCGTCCACGTGGGTGTACAGCAGCTGGTACTCGGGCCAGTTCTGCGGGAGCTCGGGGCCGAGGGGGTCGCTCTGCGCCAGCAGCCGGTGGGCCAGGTCCCGGTAGCGCACCCGCTCCTCGTCGCTGAGCGTGCTCTGCACCACGGTCTGGAAGGTGACGTGCAGTTGGAACGTGTGGTTGGTCCGGTCGAACTCGGCGAGGCTGTGCCTGCTGACGTAGCGCAGCACCCTCGTCAGGACCATCTCGTTGCCGAGGATCTGCGTCAGGTCGGGGTTGGAGCTCAACCCGCGGGCGCGGTGGAACAGGGTGCGCGAGAGGGAGCGGGGGGCGAAGAACGAGCAGAGCTGGACGAACTCACGGACCATCCGCTTGAGGGCGCGGTCGGGCCCGGTGCCGCGCCGCAGGTCGTCGAGCTGCATGTTCCAGGCGGCGGCCAGGGGCAGGGGGTACAGGTCCTCCGGCTCCACGTGCGTGACGAGTTCGTCGAACTTGTTCTGGAGCAGGTGGAGGAACTCCGCCACGCTCATGAGGGAGTCCCGCAGGTAGGCGCCGACCTGCGCCAGCGCGAGGGGGAGGTGTTCGAGCCGGTCGGCGATCTGGAGGGCGGTCACGTCGTCCTCCAGGCCCTGGGGGCAGACCTTGCGGAGCAGGGCGACGCTCTCCTGCGGGCTCAGGCTGGGCACGATCGCGCCCTCGCTGCGCCCGCTGGGGATCCAGCTCTGGTCGCGGGAGGTGATGATGACGTCCCCGGGACCGTTCGCGGGGAGGGTGTCGTCCCCCAGCTGCGCGAGTTCGGAGACGTCGTCGAAGACGAGGAGCCAGCGCCCCACGTGGGGGTCTCCCTCCAGGACCTCCCGCACCTGCTGGGCGACCTGCTCCAGGTTCCCGGTGTCCTCGCCGATGCCCAGGTACCGGGCCAGGCGCAGGTAGGACTGCTGGACGTCCGAGGCGCTGTTGGCGGCGAACCACCAGATCAGGTCGTACTCGTCGCGGTTGCGGTGCACGTACTCGGTGGCGATCTGGGTCTTGCCGATGCCGCCGCCGCCCGCCAGCAGGTAGACCCCGCCGGAGGACTCCGCCAACAGGTCGTGGACGTGTTCGAGGATCCTCTCGCGTCCGGTGAAGTTCAGGTTGTGCGGGGGGACGCCGCGGAGCTTGGCGAGCGCCTTCGGCCGCGAACGCCTCAGCCTCGAACTGCCGACGTCCAGAGGCTCCGAGACGGCGGTCTCCGGCGTGGTGATGTGGGAGTCGGTCACGGTCGGGCTCGGTTCCTCTAGGAGAGCGGGGGGCTGTGAACGGGGTGTGCGCGGGCGCCGGGGAGGGCCGTCGGGGACGCGTTCGACACCCGGGGCGGTCGCGTGGACCGGCGCCGTGTCCGCCGGGGCGGTGTGTTCGGGAGCGTCGCCCAGAGCGGCGCGGAGGTGTTGGGCGAACCGGCGGTACTCGCCCGGCATCTCGGAGAGCGCGGGAAGTACGGCGCGGGCCAGGTTCTCCTCGCCGTCGAGCGAGGGGTCCAGGGGGGCGCCGGACTCGATCCGGGACAGCCACTGGTAGATCCGGGCGGAGTCCTTGAACTCGATCCCGAGGGAGTAGAACACCGAGCGCATCACGCTGAGGTCGCCGAACCCGCCCAGGAGGTCCCTGCGGACCCCGGGCAGGAACTCCAGGGCCGTGGCGGCGGGGTCGTCGAGGTCTCCCAGGGGCACGGTCGGATCCATCAGCTCGCTGCCGAACACCTCGGCGATCTCGGTGACGGCCGCGCGACCGCTGCGGGCGGCGTGCGGGATGTTGCCCTGGATCACCTCGGCCACCCGGAGGTTGACCGGTGCCTGGGCCAGCCGGACGGCGAGGTCGCGCGCACCGCGTGAGGCGTGGGAGAGGAAGCGCGACACGGGGTCGGGGTCCCAGGGGGCGGAACCCGGGGGCCGCGTGCCGTCGACGGGGAGGACGGCGACGTCGGCCTCCCAGGAGTCGACCGAGCCGTCCACGACCGCCGCCCACCCGGTGACGGAGTCCGGGGCGAACCCCAGGACGGGGAGCACGGCGACGTCCTCGGGGAGGCCGGTGTCCTCGGAGTCGCCGACGGGCCCCGCGAACTCCCACGCCGAGGGGGAGACGGGGGCCGGCGCGGTCATGCGCATCGGCCAGGGCGCGAGCGGGCCCCCCGACCAGACGGAGCGGTCCATGAGGTGGAGGAGCGCGGTCGGCAGGCGGGAGGCGAGAGAGGCGACCCAGGTCCGCAGCCTCGGCTGTCGCCAACCCCGGTCCTGCGTGTCGGTGACGACGAGGACGGCCGCGGCGTCCGGGGGGAGGGGGGAGTGGAGGGGCCAGGGCGGATCGTGTTCGTCCCTGGTGTGCGCGGGGTCCCCGGGGTGGAAGCGGACGACGGCGCACCCGGCCCGCTCGGCCCCCTCGACCAGCTCGGACACGCTGTCGCGGTGCAGCTCCATCAGGGGCGAGGAATCGACGAGTACGACCAGGCGGGACGAGCCACCTGTCAGATTGCTGAGTGCGTTCTGGTACCTGTGGGACAAATCGTCCATTATGTCGTCTTTTTCCCCTTGTGGGGATCTTCAAAGGAGGGGTCGGTGGAAATGCTTCCCTCTTCTGAGCTCCTCATGGAACTTTCGTCTCGTCGATTCTATGGCATTCGGGGGCCTGGGCCCATCCAGGAGAAGTATTCGGGGAGAAGGCCGTGCACCGGCGATTTCTCCCGATCCCTCTCTCCGGCCGGGGCAGTCGGCGGGCGACGGTCACAGCGCCGGCTCCCCGGGGCCGGGCGCGTCGCGCCGAGCGCCGTCCGAGGGGTTCTCGGCGCCGTCCGGCGAGGGCTCCGGGGACCGCCCGCCCCCGGGGCCCAGGGAGCCGCCGTCGAGAACGGACTGGGCCAGGACGGCCTGGACGAGCGCGTCCCCGTAGTCGTCCTGGACGAGGGAGACGTCGCGCAGGTGCGGTGCGTCCTGCGACCTGTCACGGAGGGTGCGGGGGAGGGCGGTGATGCCCACGCGTGCCCGGGGCTCGCGTTCGAGCAACTCGGTGAGGAAGTCGAGAACAGCCTTCTTGGGGCCCTTGACGACGGTGGGGACACCCATGACGACGGCGGAGTCGTAGACGTGCTCGGCGTCGTCGTGCTCGGAGTCCACGGCGCAGATGGTCAGGTGCGTCTTCGAGAGGGCGTCGGCGACCTCGCTCGCCTGCTTCTCCCAGGTGAGGAGGACGTTGCGGTCCCCCACCAGGGCCTTCGCCCGCTGCTCCCCGGAGCGGCGGCGCCACCGCTCGGGCGGCGTCCCCAGATAACTGGGATTCAGATGCCGCTCCCGGATGTGGTAGACGATCTCGTACCTCGATCCCAACCGGGGCGGGAACTGCACCTCGCTGGTGCCGGTGGCCTGCCCCAGGCGCAGGTACAGCAGGTTCCTCGGCAGCAGGACGCACAGACGCAGGGACTCCTCGTTCGGGACGATCTGCCTCCGCATGACGACCTCGCTCATGAGGTCGCCGATCTCGTCGCAGATCTGCGGCTCGCGGACCAGCTTGGTCGCCTGGCGCAGGGGACGGCCGTCCCCCTCGCCCCGGTGGGCGAAGCTGTGCGAGAGGTTGAAGCCGCCGGTCACCGGCTCCAGGTCGAAGAACACCAGCGTGTCGGGTTCGTCGGGGCCGGGTTCCGGGTGCGCGGCGGGCGCGGGGGCGCTGTGTCGGCGCAGGCGTTCGTCCCGGTCGTCGGACAGGGTCTCCGCCCATTCGCGTCCCAGGACGGAGGCCTCGTCCCGGATCCACTGCCAGACCATCGGCGGAACCGGCCTGTGGGGGGAGATCTCCCGGTACACGTGGTGCACCCAGGCCACCCGTAACGGCGGTCTCCCCGCCTCCGGAACCAGGTCCCACAGCGCGGTGAGGACGCGCCAGGCGTTCGTGGCCGCCCCCTGCCGCCTGACCCTGCGTATCTCACGGGACCGCAGCAGTCCCTCCGGCGGGACCGCCTCCAGGGGGATCGAGTCCAGGAGGTCGTGCAGGCGGTCGTAGGTCCGCCTCCCGCACAGCGACTCGTCCGTCAGGCGCTGCACCGAGACGAGCTCACCCCCCTCCCGCTCACCCAGGATCTCCTCCACGGGCAGGATGAACACGATGCCGGAGGGTTCGCCGTCGTCGTTCCACCCGTACTGGTGGTTCTTCTGCACGAGGCCCACGAACTCGCCGGTCTCGGTCCGGACGGCGCATCCGCTGAACCCGCCCGTGATCCGGGTCGAGCGCGACACGGGGGTCTCGACCTGGTGGGTGACCCCGTTGGGGCCGCCCTTGCCCTGGTAGGTCATCGAGGCCTGGAGCGAGCGCATGCCCGTCGGGTAGCCGGACGTGTACAGGGCCTGGTTCCGGTCCAGGTCCGCGCAGCCGCTCAGCACGGGGAAGTCGGTGTCCGGCAGTCCCGGACCGATCAGGTGCAGCAGCGCCAGGTCGCGGCTCAGAGGACCCGCCGACCACAGGTCGGTGCGGACCTCGGCCTCCCACACCCGGTCGTCGAACGAGCGCAGGAGCACCGTGGCGCCCTCGCCGGGATGCTCCTCCCGGTCCCCGTCGAGGCCGAGCGCGGTGTTGACGACGTGCGCGCACGTCACCAGCAGGCTGGGGGACAGCAGGACGGCGCCGCCCACGGCGTCGTCCACGGCGTCGCGCGTGGCGCCGTACCGGTCGAGCACCCGCATCTGCCAGGCCGGTTCGTTGGGCTGGAGGCCGCGGGGAGAAGGGGGGGTGGCCACTGGCGGGGGGACCTCTCTCTAATGCACTGTGCACGGAACAGTTCCCCCGAGGGGCGACTGTGAACCAGGGGGTGGAGGCCGACTCCGGCCGCTTCTGGGCCCTCCGGCGCCCGACGGGCCCGGGTGCGTGCTGGGCGCCTCCCCCGGGCCGTCCTCCCCCCGCGGTCGCACCCCGCCCGACCCGGACCGCCCTAAGCTGGTCCCGTGGATCCTCCCTCCGATCCCGCGGCCGAGGCGGTCTTCCGCCCGGTCCCGTCGGGCAATGCCCTGGAGGCCACCGTCGACCGGCTTCTGTGCGCGATCCGGCTCGGCGTGGTCCCCGCCGGAACCCGCTTCCCCGCCGAACGCGACCTCGCGACCCGGCTGAACATCAGCCGCGTCACCCTGCGCGAGGCCCTGCGCCATCTCCAGGACCGGGGGTACGCCGAGTCGCGCAGAGGGCGCAGCGGCGGCACGTTCGTCTCCGACGTCCCACCCGTTCCGACCCCCGACCAGGCCCTGCGCGGTCTCACCGCCACGGGTTCCCGGCTGGACGACCTGCTCACCCACCGCCGCGGACTGGAGACCGGGGTCGTGGTCCGGCTCGCCGAGACCGGCCTGACCGCCGCCCAGGACCGCCTGCTGGCGGCCCGCCTCGCCGACGCGGACCGGGCCGGTCAGGACGCCTACCGCCGTTTCGACACGGTCCTGCACGTCACCCTCGCCCGGCTGACCGGGTCCGGGGAGCTCGCCAACGCTCTGACGGACGTGCGGTTGCGGGTCAACGGGCTCATGGACACGGCTCCGCCCTCCGAGGAGGGGATGGCCCTCAGCAACGCCCAGCACCACGCGATCGTCGGCGCCGTCCGCTCCCGGGACCCGGAGGCGGCCCGGCTCGCCCTGGGCGCACACCTCGCCGCCGTGGAGGCGGAGCTCCGCGCGCGGTTCGGCTGAACCGCCCCGGGCGGCCCCGAGGGCCACGCCCCGCCCCGCGCTCCCGTCGCCCCGAGCCGCCTCCGCCCGGTCGCACCGGGGGCCGGGAACCCCGCCCGGCACGGGCTTCCGGCCCACGCGGAGGAAGCCCGGCCGCGGCCCTCGCGTATGTCCGATCCGACAAACGGAGAGCGCCCCGTATGGCCGTTCGGACAAGGGGGGCGGGCCGGGGACTCGGCGGGGTCTCAAAGCAGTGTGGTTCCGCGCACAGCCGTTGTGGCCCGAGGGACAAAGGGTCATGATCGCGAGCAATATTCGTGAGCAGCGCGTAAGCGCGTGAGTTGCGCGCGTGAGGAAAAGGGGGAGCCGGTCTTGAGTGAATCCATGCTCTGGTCGATCGGGACCTTCGGCGTCTACCTCGCCGGTATGGTCGCCATCGGTCTCTGGGCCTACAAACGCACCGTCTCGCAGTCCGACTTCGTACTCGGAGGCCGTCAGCTCAACAGCTGGGTGGCCGCCCTGAGCGCCAACGCCAGCGACTTCAGCGGGTGGTTGCTGCTCGGCCTGCCGGGCGCCATCTACGTGTCCGGGTTGGGCGAGGCCTGGATCGCCGTCGGTCTGGCCTGCGGTTTCGCGGGAAGCTGGGTTCTCCTCGCACCCCGGCTGCGGGTGTACACGGAGCGGGTCACCGATTCCCGTGTGGGCGGCGACTCGGACTCGCTGACCCTGTCCTCCTTCCTGGAGAACCGGTTCAACGACCCCACCCGGCTCCTGCGCGGGGTCTCGGCGATCCTCATCATCGTCTTCTACTTCTTCTACGTCGCGTCCGGCCTGGTGGCCATGGCGGCCCTGTTCGACCAGGTCTTCGGCCTGTCCCCGGCCCCCGCCATCGCCATCGGCGTCGGCATCGTGGTGCTCTACACCGTCCTCGGCGGTTTCCTCGCGGTCTCCTACACCGACGTCGTGCAGGCCGCGATGATGTGGCTGGCCCTGCTCGTCGTCCCGGTCCTCGCCGTCACCGCCCTCGGCGGCTTCGGAGGCCTCGCCGACGGGGTGTCCGCCAAGAGCGACGGCCTCCTCTCCGCCGTCGGCGGCGTGTCCCTCGACGCCGACCTCGGCCAGTGGGCGACCACCGAGACGCTCGGCTGGGTCGTCATCCTCTCCGGACTCGCCTGGGGCCTCGGCTACTTCGGACAGCCCCACATCCTCTCCCGCTACATGGGCATCCGGTCGGTGAAGGACATTCCGAAGGCCGCCGCCATCAGCGTGACCTGGGCGGTCAGCGCCATGGCCATGGCCGTGGCGATCGGCTTCATCGGCATCGCCTACTTCGACACCCCTCTCAGCAATCCCGAGCAGGTCTTCCCCCTGCTCATCGAGGCGCTGAGCCACCCCCTGGTCGCCGGGCTGCTGCTCGCCGCCATCCTCGCCGCCGTCATGAGCACGGCGGACTCCCAGCTGCTCGTCGCGGCGTCCGCGCTCACCGAGGACGGCTACAAGGCCTTCGTGGACAGGGACGCCAACCCGGGGGCGCTGTTGTGGATCAGCCGCGTCACCGTCGTGGCCGTCGCCCTCGGGGCCGCCGCGATCGCGCTGTGGGGCAACCAGTCGGTGATGGACCTCGTCGGCTATGCCTGGGCCGGTTTCGGAGCGGGCTTCGGCCCGATCCTCGTGCTCTCCGTGTTCTGGAAGAGGATGACCTGGGCCGGGGCGCTCGCGGGCATGCTCGCGGGCGGTACCACCGCCGTCCTCTGGGACATCGTCGACACCGCCTACCTCGGCATCGGTTTGTACGCCATGGTGCCCGCCGTCGTCCTCAGCCTCGTCGCGATCCTCGTCTTCAACGGGCTGGCCAAGGTCAGCCCGCAGATGGAGGAGGACTTCGACCGGGTCGGGGCCGAACTTCGTGCGGCCAGGTCCGACCCCGGGGCCGAGGAGAGCGTCAGGGTCTGATCCCCACCCGGACGGCCGACCGCCGGAGCGGCGGCCGTGTTCCCACGCGGATTCCGGGCCCGATCTGGCGCTCCGACCCCGGAGGGCGGTAGAACGGTGACATGTCGTCACTGGCGGAACTTCCAGCAGCGTGGGCCCGGACCGACGTCCCCGAGGGGCTCGGCCTGGGCACACTCATTCCCGAACCCGACGGCTACCGCCTGGAGGCGGGGGAGACCGTGGTCGAGGGCGAGGAGCGGTTCTTCACCCGCTTCACCGTCCGCACCGACCTGGCCTGGGCGACCAGGGAGGTGCGCACCGAGGTCGTGACCGCGCAGGGGCCGGCGTCGGTCGTCCTCACCTCCCAGGGCGGTCACTGGGCCGACGGCAAGGGGAACCCCCTCCCCGGGCTGGTCGGCTGCCTGGACGTGGACGTCGCCGCGACCCCCCTGACCAACACCCTCCCTATCCGCCGCCTGGGTCTGCGGCCCGGCGAGTACCGGGACATCCAGGTCGTCTGGATCGACATCCCGTCCCTGCGGGTGCGCCGGGTCCGGCAGCGCTACACGCGCCACCCGGCCGAGGCAGGGCTGGAGCGCTACACCTACCGGGACCCCCTGCACGGCGAGTACCGGCTGTCGGTCGACGGGCACGGCGTGGTGGTCGACTACGAGCGCTTCGCCCGGCGGCTGCGCGCGGACGACTGACACCAGCGCGGCGCCCGCCCCCCGGACGACCGGTGCTCCGGCCACCCCGCGGGCCCGCCGCCCTCCCCGTCCCCGGCGCCCCCGCCCGACCCGTCGTCCCCGGCGCCCCGGCCGGCCCCCGGCCCGGGCGCACTTCTCCCGCCCTCCGTCCGCGAGACCCCGACTCGGCGGCCCGCCGTGCCGCAGGCGATAATCGGCGGGCACACGCACGAGACCCACGGGGGACAGCAGTGACCGACACCGAGCTGAGACGGGCCCGCCGCGAGATCATCCTCGATCTCGACGTGCCCGAGGCCTTCGACGCCCGCGCCGAGATCGAACGGCGCGTGGCCTTCCTCTCCGACCTGCTCGCCTCCACCGGCGCCACCGCACTGGTCCTGGGCATCAGCGGCGGTGTCGACTCGCTCACCGCGGGACGCCTGTGCCGCCTGGCGGTGGACCGCGCGCGGGAGGCCGGGCACACGGTCGAGTACGTCGCCATGCGCCTCCCCTACGGCGTGCAGAAGGACGAGGAGGACGCCGCCCGCGCCGTCGCCTTCACCGAGCCGGACCGCTGCCTCACCGTGGACGTCAAGCCCGCCAGCGACGCCATGGCGGCCTCCCTCGCCGCCGCGGGCATGACCTATACCGGTGCGGCCTCCGAGGACTTCGTCGTCGGGAACGTCAAGGCCCGCCAGCGGATGATCGCCCAGTACGCCGTGGCCGGGGGGCTGCGCGGTCTGGTGGTCGGCACCGACCACGCGGCCGAGGCGGTCACGGGGTTCTTCACCAAGTACGGTGACGGCGGAGTCGACATCGTCCCGCTGACCGGGCTGACCAAGCGCCGGGTGCGCGCGGTCGCCGCGGAGCTGGGCGCCCCGGGCGACCTCGTCGCGAAGGTGCCCACCGCCGACCTGGAGTCCCTGTCGCCGCAGAAGCCGGACGAGGAGGCGCTCGGTCTGACCTACGATCAGATCGACGACTTCCTGGAGGGGTTGCCCGTGCCCGAGCACGTGGAGACCGCACTGGTCGACCGCTACCGCGCCACCGCGCACAAACGCGCCCTGCCCACCGCTCCCTGAGCCGTCGCCGTCCGGCGCTCCCGGACACGGCTCTTCGCACCCGGACGCCGGTACTCTGTCGGACGCTCCCGCGCGGTGGTGCAGGCACCACCTTTTCCAGGAGGGTGAACCGCCGGTTCAAAAGGGGCGTCAGATCCATCGCGACCACTTGCCGGTTCCGCCTATGGTCGTACCAACGCGCGTCACCATCTGCCGACACCGACGCGAACCCGTCGTTGGGCGCGTTGGAGAACGCGTCGCCACCCCCCTGATCCCGGTCAGCTCGACCACTGGGAACACGCTGTGCCCATGGGCGTCCGTGCACGGGAAGACCAAGGAGCGACCGATGACCGTGACTGTCGAGAACGAGGGCGGGGGCGTGCTGTCCGTGCCCCCACCCGGCACCGTCCAGGCGGCGTCACCCGCCGCCGACCAGCGGGTGACCCGTCCCGGAGCGGGACGTGACAGGTTTCTCGACGTCATCAGGCTCCTCGTCATGGCCCTCGTGGTCATGCAGCACTGGTGGCTCCCGGTCCTGGCCCAGGACCAGGGCGTCCTGGAGGCGGGAAGCATCCTGGACACCGAGGGCGGCTTCGTACTGACCTGGGTCGTCCAGGTCATGCCGCTGATCTTCTTCGTCGGCGGGGCCGCGAACCTCATCAGCTGGCGCTCGGCCTCCGGCAGGGGTGTCACGGCCGCGACCTGGTACGCGCGCAGACTGCGCCGCCTGGCCTGGCCGGTCGTGCCGCTCGCGCTCGTGTGGATCACCGCCTCCCACCTCCTGGTCCTGGGCGGAGCCTCCGCGCAGGCGGTCCTGGTGGGCGCGGGCGCCGCCGGCATGGTCCTGTGGTTCCTGGCCGTGTACGTGCTGGTCGTCGTGGCGACCCCGGTGCTGTTCAGTGCACAGGAGAGGTTCGGCTGGTGGGTCCCGGCGGCGCTGCTCGCCGGTGCGATCGCCGTCGACGCCGTCCGGTACGGGACCGGCGCGGACTGGGTCGGCTACCTCAACATCGCGTTCGTGTGGCTGGGCATCCACCAGCTGGGCTTCCGCTACGCGACGGGGGCGATCCGCCTCCGCTACGCGGCGATGATGGCCGTGGGCGGCGGTGTCGCGGCGCTGGCCCTGGCGCTGGCCGGACCGTACTCGGTGAACATGACGGGCGTGTTCGCCGCCGAGACCTCGAACGTGTCCCCGCCGACCCTGGTGATCGGCGCCCTGGGCGTCCTCCAGATCGGCGTCGCGGTGCTGCTGCGCGAGAGGATCAGCGCGTGGTCGGACCGCCCGGGGCCCGCGCGCATGCTGGACCGGATCTGCCCGCAGCTGATGACGGTCTACCTGTGGCACATGATCCCGGTCAGCGTGGTCGCGGGGGTCCTGGTGTTCGGCCTGGGGATCGACACCCCGGAGCCGCTGACGGGCATGTGGCTCCTGTGGGGTGTGCTGGGCGTGGCGGTCCTCCTCCCGATGGTCGTGCCGCTGGCGCACTGGGCGGTGCGGTTCGAGAACCCGCCCAAGGCGCTGGGCGGTTCGCCCGGCCTGGCGCGCGTCCTGGCCGCGGCGGCGCTGGTCGGCGGCGGCATGCTGATGCTGACCGTCTCGGGCCTGGGGCTCGGCCTGGCGCCCCTGCTCGGACTCCTCGCCGTCCTGACCGGTGTGATGCTGACGCGGTCTCCCTCCCGGGCCTGACACCCGCCCCGGCCGCGGCCCCGACCCCGACTCCGGGGTCGGGGCCGCGGGCTTTCCGGTGGGGCCGGGAACGGGCCCGCGGTACGCCCCGCGGGGCCCGGAGGCCTCCTGTCCGGCGCGCACGGGACCGGCACCGCGTCCTCCCCGGCCGCCGGGGCGGGGCCGGAGCACTTCGCACGGCGCCGGTCGGTGGGGACGCGCGCCGGAGCGGGTAGACCGGACAGCATGGACCCGACACGCATCGCCTTCGAACGACGCGGACACGGCCGCCCGCTGATCCTGCTCCACGGGCTGGGGGACCGGCGCCAGAGCTGGAAGGTCGTCATGACCCGGCTCGTCCAGGACTACGAGGTCATCTGTGTGGACCTGCCGGGCTTCGGGTCCAGCCCCGCGCCGAGCCCCGACGAGCCCTACGACGTCCTCACCATGACCGAGGACGTCCGCGCGCTCTGCGAGCTCCACGGCTGGGAGCGTCCGCACCTGGCCGGGAACTCCCTCGGGGGGTCGATCGCCCTGGAGCTGGGGACGCAGGGGGTGGCGGGGTCGGTGACGGTGTTCTCCCCGGCCGGGTTCTCCGACAACCTCGCCCGGTGGGGGATGCGGGCGGTCGGCGTGGCCGCCAACCTGGCGACCCGGATCCCGACACAGGTCAAGGAGCGCCTCGCCAACACCGCCCCGGCCCGCGCCGCCGCGAGGATCGCGCTGCGGGGGGACCCCTCCTCGCCCGAGGCCAAGGCCACCCGCTTCAGCGTGCAGGGGCTCGAACCGGGAGCCCCCTACGTCCGCATGGTGCCCCGCATCGCCGAGTACGACTTCGCGGAGCGGCCCATCCGCTGCCCCGTGACCATCGCCTGGGGCGACCAGGACCGGACGCTGCTGCCGTCCAGCGCGGTGCACGCCCACGAGCGGGTGCCGAACGCGCGCATGGTCTCCCTGATCGGCAGCGGGCACATCCCCATGGCCGACGACCCGCTCACGGTCGCCGAGCACATCCGGTGGACCTGCCGCGCCGCCGACCTCGGGCACCGGAGGGGCGCCTCCCGGGGGAACCGGGGCCGTCTCAGGAGCTGAAGCCGCCGTCGGCGCTGATCACCTGACCCGTCACCCAGTCCGCCTCGTCGGTGGCCAGCCACGCCAGCAGCCTGGCGGGGTCGTCCGGGACGCCCACCCTCCCCGTGTGGAAGCGGGGCAGGATGCGGTCCCTGAGCTCGTCGTCGATGTAGCCGGTCTGCACCGGTCCGGGGTTCACCGCGTTCACGGTGATGTTGCGGGGGCCCAGTTCGGCGGCGAGGGTCGGGGTGATCTGGGCGAGGACGGCCTTGGCCGACGCGTAGGCCACCTCCCCGGGCATGGCGCCGTGGATCTGCCCGGAGGTCATGAACAGCACCCGGCCACCGGGCCGCCCGTCGTGGCGGGCGGCGAAGGCCTGGGTGAGGAGGAGCGGCGCGCGGGCGTCGACCGCCCAGTGCCCGTCGAGCATCTCCGCGGTCATGTCGGCGAGGGGCGCGTCGCCGCCGTTGCGGGCGTGGTTGGCGACGAGGACGTCGAGGCGGCCGAACGCGGCGACGGTCTCCTCCACCACGCGCCGGGGCGACTCCGGGTCGGCCATGTCGCCACCGACGTCCCCGACACCCGCGCGGGTGTCGCCGAGCGCCGAGCGGACGCCGCCGAGGACGGCGTCGAGGTCGTCGCTCCCCCAGGGGAGCCCGGCGTCGTGGGGCCGGTGGTGGTGCACCATGACGGAGGCTCCGTAGGCGGCGAGCCGGCGGGCGACGGCGTAGCCGATGCCCCCGCGCCTGCTCGCCCCGGTGACCAGCGCCACCCGGCCGCGCAGCGGGAGCGGGTCGCGGGACAGCCGGTCGCCTCCGGGTTCCGCCGGTGTGCGGGGGTGGCTCATGGGAAACCTTCCGTTCGTCGGTGCGGGGCGCACCGGGGCCGCCCGTCCGGGCCGGCGCCGACACGTCGTGCGGTGCCTGACGGTCCCCGGCAGGGAGACCCTCGCACACGCGGGCCCGACGGCGCACCGGGATTTCCGGACCACCGCGAGGCCTCGTTCGGAATGCTCTGGTCTGTCCATCCCCGCGTGTTCTGTTCACCGGGGTCCCGGGGCTACCGCCGTGTCGAGGTCGCGGGATAGCGTGGACCGGCGTACCGACGAGGAGGCAGTGGATTGACAGCATCGACACACCGGGCCCCGGGGCATCCCGAGTGGCTGCGGGAGGAGGAGCGGAGGCTGTGCGCCTTCGCCGCCGGTTCCGCGGTGCCCGACGGCTTCGGCTGGCTGGACGCACGCGGGACGGTGGAACAGGACCGGCCCGCCGCCACGTGGATCACCGCGCGGATGACGCACGTGTTCTCCCTGGCCCACCTCCGCGGTGACGCCGACGCCGGTCGGCTCGCCGACCACGGTGTGGCCGCCCTGGCGTCGGGGCCGCTGCGCGACGGGGCGTTGGGCGGGTGGTTCGACCGGGTCCCCGAGGGGCGGTCCGGGGTGTCCTCCTCGCCGGGGAACGCCTCCCGGGAGCGCTCCCAAAACGAGGGCGTCGAGACGGCCGGCGAGGGATCCGGCAGCCTTCCGGGGAAGTCCGCCTACGAGCACGCGTTCGTGGTCCTGGCGGCCTCCACCGCCACCGCCGCGGGACGGCCCGGAGCCCGGGAGCTGCTCGACGAGGCGCTGCGGGTCATGGACACCCGCTTCTGGGACGAGTCGGCGGGCGCCGTGCGGGAGAGCTGGGACGCCGGCTGGGGGACCACCGAGAAGTACCGGGGCGCCAACAGCAACATGCACTGCGTCGAGGCGTTCCTCGCCGCCGCGGACGCCACCGGCGACACCCTGTGGACGCGTCGCGCGCTCGCCATCGCCGAACGCCTGGTCCACGGGGTGGCCGCCGCGCACGACTGGCGCCTGCCCGAGCACTTCACCCCGGCCTGGGAGCCCCTCCCGGACTACAACCGGGACCAGCCCGACCACCCCTTCCGCCCCTTCGGGAGCACCACGGGCCACCTGCTCGAATGGGCGCGGCTGCTGGTCCACCTGGAGATCGCGCTCACCCGGTCCGGTGAGACCGCCCCCGACTGGCTGCTCCCCGACGCGGAGAGCCTGTTCGCCCACGCCGTCCGGCGCGGGTGGGGGACCGACGGCGAGGACGGGTTCGTCTACACCCTCGACTGGCAGGACGGCCCGGTCGTGCGCGAGCGCATGCACTGGGTGGTGGCCGAGGCGACGATGGCCGCGTGGGCGCTGGCCCGGCACACGGGCGACGCCGGGTACGACCGCCTCTACGACCGCTGGTGGGTCTACGCCGACCGCTTCCACCTGGACCGCGAGCACGGCAGCTGGCACCACGAGCTCGATCCGGCCAACCGGCCGGCGGAGAGCGTGTGGGCGGGCAAGCCCGACGTCTACCACGCCTACCAGGCGGCACTCCTGCCGCAGATCGGGTTGTCGACCACCCTCGCGGACGCGCTCTCCACGGCGTCCGCCACGGCCCCCGGAGGGGACGCGTGAGCGCGCAGAACACGGACGGGGCGCGGGCGGCCGACGGCTCCGCACGACTCGTCGTGATCGGTGAGAACGTCATGGACCTGCTGCCCACCGGGCACGGCGCCGACGTGCTGCGGGCCTCCCCCGGAGGCGGTCCCGCCAACACGGCGGTCGCGGCGGTCCGCCTCGGCACCCCGACCCGGCTGCTCGCGCGGATCGGCGCGGACGGCTTCGGCGCGATGATCCGCGAACGGCTGCTCGGGGAGGGCCTGGACCCCGCCGGGTTCCTGACGGCGGAGGAGCCGTCGGCCCTGGCCCTGGCCACGCTCGGTCCGGACGGGTCGGCCCGCTACGACTTCCGCATGGACGACGCCGCCGACTGGCGGTGGCGTGCCGGCGAGCTGCCGGAGGAGCTGGAGCCGCAGGTGCGGGCTCTGCACGCCGCGTCGATCGCGCTGTTCCGTGAGCCCGGGGCCTCGCGGATCGAGGCCCTTCTGCGCCGCGAGCACGGGCGGGGGCGGGTGACGCTCACCCTGGACCCCAACATCCGCCGCGACGTCATCGGCGACCCCGCGACCGCGCGGGCCCTGGCCCTGCGGCACTGCGCGCAGGCGCACGTGGTCAAGGCGAGCGACGAGGACCTGGCGTTCCTGTACCCGGACCTGTCACCGTCGAGGGCGGCCCACGCCCTCGCCGCCCTCGGCCCGTCGCTGGTGGTCGTGACCCTCGGAGGCGAGGGCGCCCTCGCGGTCTCCCACGGCGTGGAGGCGTCGGTGGACGCGCCGAAGGTGGAGGTCGCGGACACGGTCGGCGCGGGCGACTCGTTCATGGGCGCGCTGCTGAACTGGCTGGACCGCCACGAACTGCTGGGCGACGGCCCCCGCGCCCGTCTGGCCGGGATGGCCGAGGCGGACCTGGAGAGGATGCTGCGGTTCGCGGCGTCCGCCGCCGCGGTCACGGTCACCCGCGAGGGGGCCGACCCGCCCGTCCTGGCGGAGCTGGCGGACCCCTCGGGGACCGCGGCCTGAACGGCGGGGCCGCCGGGAGACCGGCGGTCCCGCCCGGCCCCCGTCAGTGTCGGAGGCCCTCGCGTGTCCGGCGGACGACGTGGTCGACCACGTCGGTGAGGCGGCCCCGCCGTGCGTAGGCGGCGCGCTGGCGGGCCGCGCCCGTCCCGGTCGCGCGTATCCGGTCGAGCAGGCCGGAGACCAGGTCGGCGTCGCCGTTGGCGACGAGCCCGGGGAGTGCCGCGTGCGACAGCCGCTCGACGGCGTACGGCCCCGGCAGGCAGTCGCCGGTGAGGGGGTCGGGCACACTTCCCTCCAGGCCGTCCCGGGCGGCCCGCCACACGGCGGCGCGCAGCGCCTGGTCGGGGATGTCCGGCGCGGGCACCCCGTGGTGGACGTCGGTGAGCGCGCGGGTGGCGAGGCCGCGTACGAGGGCGGCGAACAGCAGTGCCTCCTCGGCGGTCGCGGCCACGTCGCCCACCCGGATCTCCAGCGTGGGCAGGTGGTCGGACAGGCGGACGTCCCAGTAGACCATGTGCCTGTCCAGGATCGCCCCGCTGTCGGACAGCGACCGCACCGCCCGCTCGTGCGCGGCCAGGGAGCGCAGCAGCGGGGGCGGTCCGGCGGAGGGCAACCGGTTCCAGGTGACCGTCCGCCAGCTCGCGTAACCGGTGTCGCGTCCCGCGTGGAAGGGCGAGTTCGCGGACAGTGCCACCAGGAAGGGGAGCCACCGGCGCAGGTGGTCGCTCACCGCCACGGCCGTCTCCCGGTCGGGGATGCCCACGTGCACGTGGCATCCGCACACCACGTGGGAGGCACGCAGGCCGCCCGCGTGCACGGCGATGTCGGCGTAGCGGCTGCCGTCGCTCACCAGGGCGGCCGAGGTGTCGCCGAGGACGGCGGTGCCGGTGGCCGCCACGGCGAGTCCGGCCTCGTCGGCGGCGCGGCCGAGTTCGCGGCGGGCCGCGCGGAGGAACCGCAGGGCGTCGTCGGCGGTCGTGCACACGGGGCTGTTGGCCTCGACCTGCACGCGGCTGAACTCGCCGCACAGGCGGCCGTCCGGCATACGGGAGCGGGCGAGGAGTTCGGGTGCGCGGGAGAGGATCCGGCGGGTCCGGGGATCGACGACGAAGAACTCCTCCTCGACACCGAACGTGGGGCTTCTCGCGGTGGTGCGGGTATGGGTGGATGCCGGTAACCACTGGTCGCGTGCTGCCGTGGAGCGGTTCTCCATGGGCGTCGGTCCCTCCTGCTGTCCGGGTGTGTCCCGGACTGGATATCCCGTGCAGGGCGGCCGCGACAGTGTCCCGAAGAAGACAAAGAGCTATCCCTTGATTCGTTTGTCCTGTTTGTCGGGATTGCGGGTATGTCGTTGCGCGCGCGTTACGGCTTTATAACCACACGGGGGCTCGGCGAACCCTCGGAGGCCCCCGGAGGGCGCCGGGGAGAGTGAGCGGCGTCACTCTTTCGGGGTTGTGGAAACGCAGGTGGGTGCTGGGATCCCGCCCCGGAGCCCCCGCTGCCGGAGTCCCCGGAAGGCCGTCCGCGGGTGCCTCGGAGCCACCGCGCACGACTCCGTGCGGGCATCGGTGAAACGACCAGTGTGGACGTCCGCACCTGCCGTGACGGGGTTCCGCTGTGCGAATGTGAGCACGTGGCAGGCAGCGAACCCGAACCCCCGCACACCCGCCTCCGTGGCCGCGACACGGAGACCCGGGCCCTCACCGACGCCCTGGACGACGCCAGGTCCGGACGCGGCGCGGCCCTGCTCGTCTCCGGCGGCCCCGGACGGGGGAAGACCGCCCTCCTCGACCACGCCCGCGGCGCCGCAGGTGGTTTCACCGTGCTCCACACGGGGGGGATCACCGACGAGGCGAACCTCCCCTTCTCCGGACTGCAACGCCTGCTCCGCCCGCTCGGGGCCGAGGCCGCCGCACTCCCGGAACCCTGGCGCGCCCTCCTCAGGGACGCCCTCACCCGCGGCTCGGTGGCGGACGCCGACCGGCTCGCCCTCTACACCGGGCTGCCCGAACTCCTGTCCCGCACCGCCGTCGAACGCGACCGGCCGCTCCTGGTGAGCGTGGACGACGCCGACCGGCTCGACGCCCCCTCGCTGGACGCGCTCTCCTTCACCGCCCGCCGCCTCGGCGGGACCCCGGTCGCCGTCGTCTTCACCGCGCGCGAGGGGCACGGCAAACCCGCGGGCGCGCGCCTGCCCGAGACACTGGGCGAGCCCACCCCCGACGCGCTCGTCCCCGGCATCGCCGAACTCCTCCTCGCTCCGTTGGAGGAGCGGGCGGTGCACGACATCCTCACCGACAGCGCCCCCGTCACACTCGCCGCCGCGGTCCGCTCCTCCCTGGTCCGCGCCGCCCACGGGAACCCGGCCGCAGTCCTCGGCTACCTGCGAGGACTGACCCCGGCGCAGTTCCTCGGCGAGACCCCGCTGCCCGAGGCGCCCCGGCTGCCCGGCCGCCTGCGCGGCGACTTCCTCGCCCCCTACCGGGACCTGCCCGGGCGGGCCCGGCACCTCCTCCTGCTCGCCGCGCTCAGCACCGCGCCCCGCGTCCACCTGCTGCTCTCCGCCTCCGGCGGGCCCGACACGTCCATCACCGACCTCGAACCCGCCGAGGAGCGCGGGCTGGTCCGCGTGGAGGGCGACGCCGTCGTCTTCACCGACCCCCTGACCCGCGAGGCGATCGCGCAGGACACCCCCGCCGGGAGGCTGCGCGACGCCCACCGGGCGCTGGCCGGGGCGGTGGACCCCGAACGGGCCCCCGTGGAGTTCTCCCGGCACGCCGCCGCGGGCACGAGCGGCCCCGACGCGGCCCTGTTCGAGGCGGTGTCCGCCGCGGCCCGCCGGGCCAAGCGCCTGGAGGGCCGCCTCGCCGCGTCCCACGCCTTCGAGCGCGCCGCCTGGCTGTCGCCCGACTCCGACGAGCGCGCCTGCCGTCTGACCACCGCCTCCTACGAGGCCTACATGGCCGGCCGCACCGAACGCGCCACCCGCCTGCTGTCGCAGGCGCGCCCGCTCGCGGTCTCCGACCGGCGCCGTGTCACCGTCGACTTCATCGACGCCCAGATCGCCATGCGCGGCGAGAACGCCCTCGACGTGGCCGAGCGGCTGTACACCGTCGGGCGCGAACTCATCCCGCACGACCGCTTCCTGGCCGTGCGGGCGCTGGTGCGCTCCGCCGACTCCGCCTCCCTGGCCGGCGACGCCGGACGCCACGCCAGATCCGCCGAACTCGCGGTCTCCCTGGTCAGGACGGACGACCCGCTGCCCATGCGCCGGCTATCGGCCTTCCTGGAGGGGTGCGTGATCTCCTTCCGCGGCGACTACCCGGGGTCCACGCCCCTGCTGCGCGAAGCCACCGGGCTGGCGGAGGTCGCCAAGCCCTCCGAGCTGATCTGGGCCGGCATCAGCGGGCTGCGCCTGGCCGACGCCCCCTTCGTCCGCGCGGCGACCTCCCGTGCGGCGGAGGTCGGCAGGGCCCGCGGCGAACAGGCCACCCTCCCCGCCGCGCTGGGGTTCCTGGTCTTCTCCGAGTTCTGGAGCGGCCGGTTCCCGTCGGCCGCGGGCACCGCGCTCACCGGCCTCCGGGTGTCCCGCGAGAGCGGGCAGACCATCTGGGCCACCCAGCACCTGGCGTCGCTCGCCATGATCGCCGCCATCCAGGGGGACGTGGACACCTGCCGTATCCGGGCCCGCGCGGTCGCCTCGCAGGCGGGCGAGAACAGCCTCGGGCTGGCGGCGGCCCTGGCGGCGTGGGCGCTCGCGGTGCTGGAGCTGTCCAGGGGCAACGCCGCGGAGGCGTTCTTCCGGCTCCGCTCCCTCGTCCACTCCGCCCCGGGCCACGGCCACCCCACCATGCGGCTGCTCACGGCCCCGCACTTCGTGGAGGCGGCCGTCAGGATGGGCGAGACGGAGTGGGCGCGCACGTCCCTGGCCGGGTACCGGCGCTGGGCCGAGTCCATAGGAAGCCCGAGCGCGCTCGCCCTGGCCGCGCGCGGCTCCGGACTGCTGGCCACGGGGGACGAGGCCGCCGACCACTTCGAGAACGCCCTGGCCCTGCACCGCACGTGCGGGGACGACGACGTCGAGCACGCCCGCACCCAGCTGCTGTTCGGCGCCTTCCTGCGCAGGGCGCGCCTTCCGGGACGGTCCCGCGAACACCTGAACAACGCGCTGGAGACCTTCGAGCGCTTCGGCGCGAGGCTGTGGGTGCGGCAGACCCGCGCCGAGCTGCGCGCCATCGGCACCGCCGAACGCGGCCCCGAACCCGGGCCGCACTCGGCCGGCGAGCTGACCGCGCAACAGCAGCAGATCGCCCGGCTGGTCGCCGAGGGGGCCACCAACCGCGAGGTGGCCGCGCACATGTTCATCAGCCCGCGCACGGTCGAACACCACCTGCGCGGCATCTTCCGCAAGCTCAACATCAGGTCCCGCGTGGACCTGGCCCGCCTGTTCAACTGACCTTCCGGTCCGACGGCCTCCGGGCGGCCGTACGCCCCGGTCATACCAACTGGTCGGTACGGGTTTTCGGTCGGCCACCGCGAGAAAGGCAGCCATGACAACGACCGCAACGGAGCACCTCCTGAGAGCGGACGGGGTGACCGTGCGCTTCGGAGGCCTCACCGCGCTCGACGACGTCGGACTCCAGGTCGCGCCGGGGGCCGTCGTCGGCCTCATCGGCCCCAACGGCGCGGGCAAGACCACCCTGTTCAACGTCCTCTCCGGCGTGCTGTGGCCCACCGCGGGCACCATCACCTGGAAGGGGGACCCGCCGCCCGGCCGCCGCACCCACCACCTCGCCCGCGCCGGGATCGCCCGCACCTTCCAGGGCCTCAACCTCTTCCCGATGATGACGGTCCTGGACAACGTCGTCGCCGGAGCCGACCGCCTCGCCACGGGAGGGGCGTTCTCACTGATCAGCGGGCTCGGGCGGCACCACCGCGACGAGAGGGACCTGCGCGCCCGCGGCGTCGCCGCGCTGGAGCGCTTCGGGATCACCGAGCACGCGCACCGGCTCCCCGGCACCCTCCCCTACGGCGTGCAGAAACAGGTCGCCCTCGCCCGCGCCTGCGTCGGCGAACCCGAACTCCTCCTCCTGGACGAACCCGCCAGCGGGCTGTCCGGAACGCAGATCGACGCCCTCGCCGCGCAGATCCGCGGCTTCAGCCAGGACATGGCCGTCGTCCTGGTCGAACACCACATGGACCTGGTCATGCGCGTCTGCGACCACATCGTCGTCCTCGACTTCGGCCGGGTCATCTCCACCGGAACCCCCGAGGAGGTCCAGGCCGACCCCCTCGTCACCCGGGCCTACCTCGGCACCCCCGACGGCGACGCCGACCCCGGCCACGCGAACGGAGTCCCCCGATGACCGCGGAACCACTCCTCACCGTCGAAGGGCTCAGCGCCTCCTACGGCGCCGTCCGCGCACTCGACGGCGTCTCCCTCACCGTCCCCGCGGGCGGCTTCTGCGCCGTGCTCGGCGCCAACGGAGCGGGCAAGACCACACTGCTGCGGACCATCACCGGCCTCCACCCCGCCTCGTCCGGACGGGTCGTCCTCGACGGGGAGGACATCACACGACTCGCCACGGAGAAGGTCATCACCCGCGGCCTGGCCCACGTCCCCGAGGGGGGCGGCGTCATCGCCGAGCTCACCGTCGAGGAGAACCTGCGCCTGGGCGGACTGTGGCGTCCGGACCGCCGCGACAGGAGCACGCTCGTCGAGGTCCTGGAGCTGTTCCCGCCCCTCGCCGAACGGCGCGCCAAGACCGCCGGCACCCTCTCCGGAGGCGAGCGCCAGATGCTCGCCATCGGTCGTGCCCTCATGGCCAGGCCGCGGATCCTGTTCCTGGACGAGCCCTCACTCGGCCTGGCGCCCCTGATCACCCGGCAGATCTTCACCCTCCTGCGCGACCTGCGCGACCGCACCGGGCTCACCGTCGTCCTCGTCGAGCAGAACGCCGCCGGGGCGCTGGCGGTCACCGACACCGGGTTCGTGCTCAACCAGGGACGGATCGCGGCGGAGGGCGCGTCCGCCGACCTGCTCTCCGACGACCGCACGCGCCACGCCTACCTGGGCTTCTGAGGAGAACTCCCCATGACCCACTTCATCAACCTGACCCTCAACGGGTTGGCGACCGGGGCGGCCTACGCGGCGCTGGCGCTGTCCCTCGTGATCATCTACCAGGCCACACGCCTGGTGAACTTCGCCCAGCCGGCCCTCGCCCTCGTCGCGGTCTACACCGCCTACACCGTCACCCAGCTCACCGGCTCCTACTGGCTCGGCTTCGCGTCCGCGCTGACGGCCGGACTGGTCGCCGGGGCGGCGGTCGAACGGTTCGTCATCCGGCCCATCGCCCGCGTCTCCCAGCTCAACGCCATCATCGTCACCCTCGGACTCCTCCTGGTCGTGCAGGGCCTCGTGGGCATGGTCTGGGGCAACGAGCAGCACGGCTTCCAGTACGCGTTCAGCTACGTGGGCCGCTTCGCCCCGTCCAGCGTGTTCGCGCTGGTGTCCGTCGGCGCCGTCGCCGTCCTGCTGTTCGCCCTCTACCGGTTCACCCCGCTCGGCCTGCGCATGCGCGCCGCCGCCTTCCACCCCGAGGCGGCCCGGCTCAGCGGAGTGAAGGTCGGCCTGATGCTCACCGTCGGGTGGGCCGTCGCCTCCTTCATCGGAGCGCTCGCGGGCATGCTCGCCGGCCCCCCGTTCATCTCACCCAACGTGTTCGACGTCGTGTTCGTCTACGGCATCACCGCCGCCGTCATCGGCGGCCTGGACAACCCGTTCGGGGCCGTCGTCGGCGGGCTCCTCATCGGCCTCGGCATGTCCTACGTGTCCGGGTACGCCGGCCCCGAACTGGCCACCCTCGCCGCCCTCGCCATCGTCGTCATCGTCCTGAGCGTGCGCCCCGACGGCATCCTGTCCCGTCCGACCGCGCGGAAGGTGTAGCCATGTCCTCGCCCACCGGAGAGAGCGCGGAACGCGCCACCGGCCCCGACACCGCCACCGGCCCGAGCCCCGACACGTCCCGCCGCGGCCGATGGCGCGCGCTGCCCTCGCCGCTGCGCCACCTGCTGCTCGCGGCGCTCGGCCTCGCCGCCGTGACGGCCCTGCTGTTCGTCACCGGGGACCTCACCGCGCTGCGCCTGGCCGCCGTCGGCTACACCATGCTCGCCATCGCCGGCCTGCAACTGCTCGTCGGCGGCAGCGGACAGGTGTCGCTCGGCCACGGGGCGTTCATGATGATCGGCGCCTACACGATGACGCTGCTCGTCCTCCACCAGCCGATGCTGCCCATCGCCGCGAACCTGCTGATCATCGTCGCGGTGTCGGCGGTCGCGGGGATCGCCGTCGGCGCGGCCACCGCCCGCCTCCACGGCCCCTACCTCGCCGGGGCCACCCTGATCCTCGCCGTCGGCCTCCCCGGTCTGACCCACCGCTACCACGAGCTCCTCGGCGGCAGCAACGGGCTCAACATCCGCACCGCCGGGGCGCCGCCGTTCCTCCAGGGGGTCTTCACCAACAGCGAGTGGAAGGCCCTCGTGGTGTGGACGACCGTCGTCATCGGCCTCGCCGTGCTCGCCACCATCTCCTCCGGACGCCTCGGCCGCCGCATGCGCTCCCTGCGCGACGACGAGACCGCCGCCGCCATGGCCGGCGTCCCCGTCGGCAGGACCAAGGTGGTCGCGTTCGTCATCGCCTCCGCCGCGGGCGGCCTCGGCGGAGGCCTCCAGGCCTACGTCCTCGGCACCGCCACCCCCAGCAGCTTCACCCTCGTTCTGTCCCTGACCCTGCTCGCCGCCCTGGTGTTCGGCGGCATCGGCAGCCTGTGGGGCGCGCTCTGGGCGGCGATCACCGTCGTCTACCTGCAGATCTGGGCCACCGACCTGGCCCGCTCCCTGGAACTCAGCAGGAACGTCGAGAACAACCTCCCGGTCGTGTTCTTCGGGATCGTCCTCATCCTCGTCCTGCGCTTCTGGCCCCTGGGGGTCCACGGCGCGCTCACGCGCCTCGGCTCCCGGCTGCGGACCTCCCAGACCCGCTGATCCTCCAACCCCCCCACCGAAGGAGAACCACCATGCGAAGAGGACCACTGGGCGCCCTGGCGGCCGCCCTCGCGCTGACGGTCATGGCGACCGCCTGCACGGGCGCGGGCGAGGTCGCCGACAGCGGCGAGGTCGACCTGGACGTGTCGACCGGCGTCACCGACGACAGCATCGTCCTCGGCTCCCACCAGCCCCTGACCGGCCCCGCCGCCCCCGGGTACCTGGCGGTGTCCCAGGGGGCGAGGGCCGTGTTCGACTACGTCAACGCCCAGGGCGGCATCCACGGGCGCCAGATCGACTACCGGGTCGAGGACGACGCGTACGACCCCGCGCAGACCATCGACGTCACCCGTCAGCTGGTCATCGAGGACGAGATCTTCGCGATGGTGGGCGGTCTGGGCACGCCCACGCACGGCGGCGTCATCGACTACCTCAACGAGGAGGGGGTCCCCGACATCTTCCCCTCGTCCGGCGCCCTCGCCTGGAACAACACCGACGAGCACCCCCTGACGTACGGCTGGCAGACCGACTACACGAAGGAGGCGAAGATCCAGGGGCAGTACATCTCCGAGAACTTCTCCGGCCAGAACGTCGGCTACCTGTACCAGAACGACGACGTCGGGGAGGACTCGCAGGCCGGCCTCGACCAGTACCTCACCGACGAGGTCGTCGCCCGTGAGCACTACGAGTCCGAGGTGAGCGACCTCAGCGCCCAGGTCGCCGAGTTCGAGCGCACGGACGCGGAGGTGGTCGTGTGCTCCTGCATCCCGGCGTTCGTCGCCCTCGCCATGCTGGAGGCGGCGAGCATCGGCTACGAGCCGCAGTGGGTCATCTCCAGCATCGGCGGTGACACCGCGACCCTCCAGGGGCTGCTGGCCCAGTTCACCCAGGACACGGAGGCCGAGGACGTCCCGGCCGACGCGTTCCTGGACGGCGCCGTCATCACGAGCTACATGCCGCGCGTCGAGGACCAGGAGGACGAGTGGGCCCAGTTCTTCCTGGAGGTCTACGGGGAGTACGGCGAGGGCGAGACCGTCACCAACACCCACGTGTTCGGCATGACCCAGGCCGTCATGGTCGCCCAGGTCCTCAAGTCCGCCGGCGAGGACCTCACCCGCCAGTCGCTCGTCGACGCGCTGGAGTCCCAGGAGTGGCAGGGGCCGGGCCTCCTGCCCTTCTCCTCCAGCGGCGGCGACCACGGCGGACACGAGGGCGTGTACGTCGTCCAGTACCAGGCCGGCGGCACCTTCGAGATGGTCCAGGGACCCCGCGTGACCGACCGTGAGGGCGGCGACATCGAGGAGACCGACTTCGAGCGGCTGTCCCCGGAGGCGCTGGACTTCCACGACTGAGCCTGACGAGGTTCGCTGACACGACGACAGCCCGGAGGGAATCCCTCCGGGCTGTGCTGTCTCGCTCCTCGCAGGCTCGGAGCGGTGCTCGGGACGCGGAGAACCGGGTTCTTCGTCGGCGCCTGCGCCTGGTTCGTGCCTCACTGGCGGCTCGGCTTCTCCTGCAGAACCCGGTGCGCCCCTCGCGCTGTCTCGCTCCTCGCGGGTTCGGGGCGGTGCTCGGGGCGCGGAGGACCGGGTTCTTCGTCGGCGCCTGCGCCTGGTTCGTGCCTCACTGGCGGCTTGGCTTCTCCTGCAGAACCCGGTGCGCGGCCGGGCGCACCTCCCCTTCCCCCGGCGCCTCCGCCTCGCGCCGTCCGTACAACGACGCGACCCCGGTCCGGGACCTGGAGAACCAGGTCCCGGACCGGGGTTCACGGGCCCCGCACGGGGCGTCGTGCGGGGCCCGGCCCTCAGGAGCCGTGCGGGCAGGAGTCCCGGTAGTCGGAGAAGTCCGTGCCGAACCCGGTGCTGGGCGCGGGGCACAGGAACTGCTCGTACCGCTCGTCCTCGTCCACGAACCGCTTCAGCCAGGAGATGCTGTACTTCGCGATCGCGGTGTTGGAGGTGTTGGGAGCGAAGTGGCTCGCGCCGCGCAGCTCCAGGTAGGCCCGGTCCAGGTCACTGGGCAGGCTCTCGTAGAACGGGATGGAGTGGGACCGCACCGACGCGACGGAGTCGTTCTCGGCACCGATGACCAGCGTCGGCACCTCCATGCCGGACCAGCTCTTCTGGGTGTGCCAGGGCGTCAGCGGGATCGCCGCCCGCAGCTCCGGCCTGTCGTCGGCGGCCGCGAGCGTGCCGCCGCCGCCCATCGAGTGGCCCATCACGGCGAGGCGGTCGCCGTCGACGCGGTCGGACACGTCGCTGTCCTCGACCAGGTAGTCCAGGGCGGCCTCCAGCTGGCGGCCCCGGCTGTCGGGCTGGTCGTAGCGGGTCGTGGTGTCGATCGTGAACACCACGAAGCCCTGCGAGGCGATCCGGTGCCCGTACCAGGACATCGTGGACTGACCGGCGGTGTAGCCCGGGGCGATGACCACGCCGCCGAAGGTGCCCTCGCTGGTGTCGGTCGGGTAGTAGATCGTGCCGCCGCCGAAGCCGCTCACCAGGGAGGAGACGGAGGTGGTGGCGGTGTCGAAGTGGCCCCGGACAGCGGTGACGCTCTGCTCGGTGGGGGCCGGGCCGCGCTCGTACTCGCTGGCGGCCTGTGCCGGGGTGACGACACCGCCGGTGACGCCCGCGACCAGCGCGAGGGTCATCACCGAACGGGCGGCGAACCGGGCCATCCGGGAGCGCGGACGGCCGGTGTCCTCCTGCGGTGCGGGGGAGGGGGGATTCATTGTCAGCACGTCTTTTTCCTTTTCTCGTACAGCGGGAATCCGTGTGCCCTGGGGTGGCCACGGATCGGAGAACCACCAGGAAAGGGGATGTGCTCGGACCGGGGGGACCGGGCAGCTCATGCGGTATCCCTTTCGAAATCACGGCGGTGGGCCGGAAAATCGAACGGAACCGGGTTCCGGGAAATGTTTCTCCTGTTAATTCACTATGAAGTCGATTGTGTGAACGTGCATCCGTTGGATCACCAGTGCCGGAGTCGGGCCAGATCAGGGGAGCGCGCCCCGTGGTTTCCGGGGCGGCGGCGAGAACTCCATGGGCGATATGCGGCGTTTTGCATGACCGGGTCCCGGGCAGGGCGGTGGACACGCGAGAGACGATCGAGAGCAGGGAGTGAGGAAAGTGCCTGGTGCGAGCGAACTCCCGGCGACGCTGAAGCGGTCGCCGAAGAAGGCCCGTGACACCTGGATCAAGGCGCACGACTCGGCCGTGGAGGAGTACGGCGAGGGCGAACGCGCCCACAGGGTGGCGTTCGCGGCGGTCAAGCGCAAGTTCGAGAAGCAGGGCGACCAATGGGTGGCCAAGCAGCACGCGGGGCCCTCGGACGCACAGGCCGCCAACCCCAGGGCCGGGCGCGGAAAGGGAGGCAGGGACCTCCCGACGGCCGGAGGGGTGGACGCCAACGCGACCAGGGACCACCTGTACGAACGGGCCAGGGAGCTGGGGATCCAGGGACGCTCGTCCATGAACAAGGGCCAGCTCGTCGAGGCGCTCCGCAAGGAGAGCAAGAGGCGGACCTCCGCCTCCGGGCGCGGACGGGCCCCGAAGCCCCGCCGCTCGTCCTGACACGCCGGACACCCCGCTCCGCGGGCGCGCGGCGGCCTCCGCCGGCGCGCCCGCGGGCCACACTCTGGAGGCGAAATGGTCCAGAACGTCGCCGACCACCTACTGCGACGCCTGTCGGAATGGGGCGTCACCGAGATCTTCGGCTACCCCGGCGACGGCATCAACGGTCTGGTCGCACAGATGGGGCGTATGACCGACGGCCCCCGCTTCGTGCAGAGCCGGCACGAGGAGATGTCCGCCTTCGAGGCGGTCGGCTACGCCAAGTTCGGCGGCAGGTTCGGCGTCTGCCTGGCCACCGGCGGTCCGGGCGCCATCCACCTGCTCAACGGGCTCTACGACGCCAAACTCGACCACGTCCCCGTCGTCGCCGTCGTGGGGCAGGCGGCGCGCAGCGCCATGGGCGGCAGCTACCAGCAGGAGGTGGACCTGCACAGCCTTTTCAAGGACGTCGCCGGCGCCTACGTCCAGACGGTGACGGTGCCGGAGCAGCTGCCCAACGTGCTGGACCGGGCGATCCGCACCGCGCTCCACGAGAGGGCGCCCACGGCGGTCATCATCCCGGCGGACGTCCAGGAAGCGGACTACTCGCCGCCCGGACACGAGTTCAAGGAGGTGCCCTCCAGCAGGCCCGACCCGGACGCGGGGCTGGGCACCGTGCTGCCGCCGGAGTCCGAGATGGACCGTGCGGCGGAGGTCATCGGGGCCGGTGAGCGAGTGGCCCTCCTCGTGGGCCAGGGGGCGCGCGGCGCTGTCGACGAGGTGTTGCGCCTGGCGGACCAGACCGGTGCGGGAATCGCCAAGGCCCTGCTGGGCAAGGACGTGCTGGACGACACGCTGCCGTTCGTCACCGGGTCGATCGGGCTCCTGGGCACCCGGCCGTCGTGGGAACTGATGCGCGACTGCGACACGCTGGTCATCATCGGCTCCAACATGCCGTACTCCCAGTTCCTGCCGCCCTTCGGGCGCAGGGCCGTCCAGATCGACATCGATCCGAAGTTCATCGGCATGCGCTACCCGACCGAGGTCAACCTGGTGGGTGACGCTGCGGCGACCCTGCGCGCGCTGAGCGACCGGCTCTCGCCGAGCGCCGAGCGCGACCGGGCCCGGGCCCGGTGGAGGGAGACCGTGGAGGACAACGTCGCCCGCTGGTGGCGGGTCCTGGGCGAGCAGGCGCGGGTGGAGGCGGAGCCCGTGAACCCGATGCTGGTCTTCCATGAGCTGTCCCCTCTGCTGCCGGACAACGCGGTGGTGACCGCAGACTCGGGGTCGGCGACGAACTGGTACGCGCGCTTCGTCCGTCTGCGGCCGGGCATGCGCGGGTCCCTCTCGGGCACGCTCGCCACCATGGGGTGCGCGGTGCCCTACGCCATCGGTGCCAAGTTCGCCGCCCCGGACCGCCCCGCCATCGCGCTGGTCGGCGACGGCGCCATGCAGATGAACGGGCTCATGGAACTGCTCACAGCGCGCCGCTACCAGGACCTGTGGGAGGACCCGAGACTGGTGGTCTGCGTGCTGCACAACAACGATCTCAACCAGGTCACCTGGGAACTGCGGGCCATGGGCGGGTCGCCGAAGACACCCTTCTCCCAGGACCTGCCGGACATGTCGTACGCGGACGTCGCGGAGTCCTTCGGGCTCACCGGCATCGGAGTCGACCGTCCGGAACAGGTCGCACCCGCGTGGCGCAGGGCGCTGAGCGCCGACGGGCCGGTCCTGATCGACGTCCGTTGCGACGGCGACGTCCCCCCGATCCCGCCCGAGGCGGAATGGGACCAGCTCGTCGACACCGCCAAGGCGCTGCTCTCGGGCGACCCGGACGCCGTGGGCGTGGTGCGCAGGGGGCTGGCGACCAAGGCCCGGGAGTACCTGCCGCGCCGCGACTGACCGGGGGCACGGCCCGGGCCGCGGGCCGCAGCGAGCGCGGAAGGGGGCGGGACCCAGGGATCCCGCCCCCTTCGGGCATTCCGGGCGGCCCGCGGCACGCGCGGTGTCAGCCGGCCTGGATCTCCCCGCCCGTGGGAGCCAGGGTCTCGCCCGAGTAGTACGACGACAGGCGTTCGCTGGCGAAGAACACGTACGACGGGGCGATCTCGTCGGGGTCGGCCGCCCGGCCCATCGGCGCCTGTTCACCGAACCCCTCGGCTCCCCCCTCCCCGAGTGTCGCCGGGATGAGGGGCGTCCACACCGGGCCGGGGGCCACACAGTTCACCCGGATGCCCCGGTCCCGAAGCACCTGGGAGAGCGAGACCGACAGGTTCATCACCGCTGACTTGCTGGCCGCGTAGTCGATGAGCGAGTCGTTGCCGCGCAGCCCGTTGATCGATCCGGTGATGATGATCGAACCGCCGTCGGGGATGTGCTCCAGCGCCTCGCGGACGGTCCAGAACACCCCCAGCACGTTGACGTCGAAAGTGCGGCGCAGCTGTTCCGTGGTCAGGTCGGTGAACCGCTCGACCGGGGTCTGGGTGGCGGCGTGCTCGACCAGGATGTCGATCCCGCCCAGTTCGTCGACCGCACGGCGGACCAGGTGCGCGCAGAACGACTCGTCGGCCAGGTCCCCCCGCACGCCCACCGCTCTGCGTCCCTGCTCCTGGACCAGGCCCACGGTGTGCTGGGCGTCGGCGTCCTCGCTGAGGTAGCCGAAGACGACGTCGGCGCCCTCCTTGGCGAACGCCACGGCGACGGCGCGGCCGATCCCGGAGTCACCTCCCGTGATCAGGGCGCGTCTGCCCTGGAGCAGGCCGCGGCCCTCGTAGTCCCTCATCTCGTCCCTGGGCTGCGGCCGCATCGGCTCGGTCCGCCCCGGGTACGGCTGGCTCTGCGCAGGAGGTCGGATGTCGGACATGACCTTCTCCCCTCTCGACTGGCGTGGGCCCGCCCTACCCGTTTCGCCCCCCTTTGACTCCAGAAGCGGGAAATCGTCCGGACGCGTCCACCGGAACGGCCCCGGACGGTGAAGACCCCTCCAAGATCGGCCCAACCACGTTTCGGGGCGTTCGTCGTCGGTCACTGTCAGGGGAGACTCCCCCCGTGTTTCGGACCTGCTCCACGACCCACGACCGGAGGGCTCCCATGGCCGACGACCGACCCGACGAGAAGGACCGCCAGCTCGACAGGGTGAGGACCGACTCGGAGGAACCGCTGACCACGGAGACGGGCGTGCGGGTGGGGGACACCGACAACTCCCTCCGCGCGGGCGCCCGCGGGCCCACGCTCCTGGAGGATTTCCACGCGCGGGAGAAGATCACGCACTTCGACCACGAGCGGATCCCCGAACGGGTCGTGCACGCGCGCGGTGCGGGAGCCTACGGGCACTTCACCCCGTACGAGGGCCTGTCCGACCTGACCGCGGCCCACTTCCTCAGCGGCCCCGACATCACCACCCCGGTCTTCGTCCGGTTCTCCACCGTGGCCGGGTCCCGGGGGTCGGCGGACACGGTGCGGGACGTGCGCGGCTTCGCGGTGAAGTTCTACACCGCACAGGGAAACTACGACCTCGTGGGCAACAACATGCCGGTCTTCTTCATCCAGGACGGCATCAAGTTCCCCGACTTCGTCCACGCGGTCAAACCCGAGCCGCACAACGAGATCCCCCAGGCGCAGTCCGCGCACGACACCCTGTGGGACTTCGTCGGCCTCCAGCCCGAGACCACGCACATGATGATGTGGCTGATGTCGGACCGGGCGATCCCGCGCAGCTACCGGACCATGCAGGGCTTCGGTGTGCACACCTTCCGTTTCGTCGACGCCGCGGGGCGGGGCACGTTCGTCAAGTTCCACTGGAAGCCGCTGCTGGGGACGCACTCGCTGGTGTGGGACGAGGCGCAGCGCATCCAGGGCAAGGACCCCGACTTCAACCGGCGGGACCTGTGGGAGGCCATCGAGCGCGGCCAGTACCCGGAGTGGGAGCTGGGTGTGCAGCTCGTCGCGGAGAAGGACGAGCACGCGTTCGACTTCGACCTGTTGGACGCCACGAAGATCATCCCGGAGGAACAGGTCCCGGTCCGCCCGGTCGGACGGCTGGTCCTGGACCGCAACCCGGACAACTTCTTCGCCGAGACCGAGCAGATCGCCTTCCACACGGCGAACGTGGTCCCGGGGATCGACTTCACCAACGACCCGCTGCTCCAGGCCCGCAACTTCTCCTACCTCGACACCCAGCTTCTCCGCCTGGGCGGCTCCAACTTCCAGCAGATCCCCGTCAACCGGCCGGTCAACGAGGTGAGCAACAACCAGCGGGACGGGTTCGCCCAGCACCGCGTGCACCGCGGGCAGACCGCCTACTACCCGAACACCCTGGGCGGGGGCTGCCCCGCACTGGCCGACGAGGGTTTCTACCGCCACTACGCCGAGAAGGTCGACGGCGAGAAGATCCGGGTCCGCAGCGAGAGCTTCGCCGACCACTACTCCCAGGCCACGCTGTTCTACAACAGCCTCGCCGACTGGGAGCGCGAGCACCTGGAGGCGGGGTTCCGCTTCGAGCTGGGCAAGTGCGAGGAGCTGGAGGTGCGCCGGCGCGCCGTCGCCAACCTCAACCACGTCGATCACGGGCTGGCCGTCAGGGTGGCCGAGGGGATCGGCGTGGCGCCCCCGGAGTCGGAGGGCACACCCAACCACGGCCGCAGCTCCCCCGCCGTCAGCATGGCCAACACCGAGTTCGGCTCCCTGACCGGGCGCCAGATCGCGGTCCTGGTCGCGGACGGGGTGGACGGCGGCGCCGTCCGGGCGTTCCGCGACCACCTGGTCTCCGCGGGCGCGGTGGTGGAACTGCTCGCGGCCACGGACGGCGCGGTGCTCGCGGCGGATGGGGAGCCCGTCCCCGTGGACCGGGCCTACACGACCGTCTCCTCCGTGCTCTACGACGCGGTCGTGGTTCCGGGCGGGAGCGCCTCCGCGGAGGCGCTGGCCGGGGACGGTACGGCGGCCCACTTCGTCCTGGAGGCCTACAAGCACCACAAGGCGGTGGCGGCCGTCGGCGGGGGCGCCCGGCTCCTCGCCCCGCTGCGCCTCCCGGGCGGGGTCCCCGAGGCCGCCGGGGGCATGCGCTCCGAACTGGGTGTCGTCGTGTCGGCGGAGGCGGGGGACGACTGCGTCGCCGAGTTCGCGCGGCTGGTCGGAGGGCACCGGATCTGGGACCGGCCCACAGGGTCGGTACCCGCCTGACCAGGGAGGGGCAAGGCACCATGAAGGTAGGGTTCAAGCTGTTCGCCGAGGGTTTCGGGCCCCGCGAGATCGTGGAACAGGCGGTCCGCGCGGAACGGGCCGGGTTCGACTTCGTGGAGGTCAGCGACCACTTCCACCCGTGGCTGTACAGCCACGGCCACTCGGGCTTCGTGTGGTCCATGCTGGCCGCCATCGCGGAGCGCACCGACACGATCGGGATGGCCACCGGGGTCACCTGCCCGATCCTGCGCGTGCACCCGGCGATCGTCGCACAGGCCGCGGCGACCACCGCCCTCCTGGCCGAGGGGCGGTTCAGCCTCGGTCTGGGTGCGGGGGAGCGCCTCAACGAGCACGTGGTCGGCCGGGGCTGGCCCAGCGCCACCACACGCCACGAGATGCTGCGCGAGGCGATCGAGATCATCCGCCTGCTGTGGTCCGGCGGCTACCACTCCTACGAGGGGAAGCACCTGGTCCTGGAGGACGCCCGGGTGTTCGACCTCCCGGACGAGTCGCCGCCGATCCTCGTGGCGGCCGGAGGGGAGCAGGCGGCCCTGCTGGCCTCGGAGGTCGGCGACGGGCTGTTCTGCACCGAGCCGGACAAGGTGCTCACCCACGTGTACGGCGAGAGCGGCGGCACCGGCCCGCGCTACGGCGAGGTGCCGCTGGCCTGGGCGACCAACGACGGCGACGCGCTGGACTCGGCGCGCGAGATCTTCCGCTTCGGCCTGACGGGATGGAAGGTCCAGGCCGAGCTGCCCAACCCGGTGAACTTCGAGGCGGCCACCGCCCTGATCGACCGGGACGCGATGCGCGACGCGTTCGGGTACGGGCCGGACCCGGCCCGCCACCTGGAGGTCGTGCGCCAGTTCACCGCCGCCGGGTTCGACCACCTGTGCCTGGTCAACGCGGGCCCCGACACGGAGGGGTTCTTCACCTTCTTCGAGGAGGAGCTGGCCGGACCCATCCGGGACATGGGCAGCCTGGCCGGGGGATGACACCCGGAACCACCGTGCGGGACGCGCGACACCGCCACACGGCCGCCCGGCAGGGCTGCCGTGTGGCGGTCGGCGGTGCGCCGCCACCCGCCACCCGCCGCCCCGCCGCCGCGGCGGAGCGGGCGGCCTACCCGCGCAGGCCGCGCCACCAGGTGAGAAGGCGGTCGAGCAGGTCTCCCTCCACCGCGTCGTCCTCTTCCGCGCCCGGGGAGGAGGGATCGCGCCGACCGTCCCCGCGCGAGGACGCGGAGTCGCCGGGATCGGGGGAGGAGGGCTCGCCCGGGGCGAAGGAGACCGGAAGTGCGCGCAGCCCGCGCAGGAACGGCGACGGCATCCAGCGCAGCTCCTCCGGGTCCACCGCGAGCTGCATCCCGGAGAGCCGCTCGTTCAGGGTGGTGACGGCCGTCGCCGCGATCATCTTGGCCAACTCGCGGGCCGGGCAGGCGTGCGGTCCCGCGCCGAACATCAGGTGGGCGCGGCTGCCGCTCGCCACCCCCGTCCCGGCGTCGTCACCCCGCCGCACCGCCGGATCGCGGTGGGCGGAGTCGAACCCGATGAGCAGGGCGTCGCCCGCGCGGACCTCGGCGCTGCCGATGAGCATGTCCTGGAGGGCGAAGCGCGCGGGCAGGATCTGGAAGGGGGTGTCCGTCCACATCACGTGGTCCAGCAGCTCCTGCACCGGCAGCCTGGCGTCGGTGTACGCCCCGCGGATGCGGTTGTCCGAGAGCAGCGTGCGCAGCGTGTTCCCGATGAGGTGGGTGGTCGGCTGGTGGCTGGCGCTGTTGATCAGCGCCGCCTGGTGGGCCACTTCGTGCCCGCTCAGTCCCGAAGGGTGCTCCAGCATCCAGGACACCAGGTCCGGGCCGGGGCGCTCGCGCTTGCGGTCGACCAGCCCCGAGAAGTACTGGTGGACCCGGGCGATGGCGTCCTCGCCCCGCTTGGCGTCCTCGTCGAAGATGATGGCGGTGAGGTCGCCGAGCATGTGCCCGTAGCTGTCGGCGAGCCCGTACAGCCGGTTGACCACCAGGACCGGGAGCGGATTGGCGTATTGGGCCACGAGATCGGCTCTGCCCTCGGCGATGAAACCGTCGATCAGTTCGTCGCAGAGCTGCCGGACCATGCGCGAGGTGGCCGCCATGTCCACCCGGGCCAGGGCGTCCACGACGGCTCCGCGCAGCCGTGTGTGCTCGGCGCCGTCCGCGTAGAGGACGTTGGGGCGCCAGGACAGGGCGGGACGTCCGGAGGCGAGGTCGACACGGCCCTCGGCCACCTCGCGCCACCGGCGCGTGTCCCGCGCGAACATGTGCGGGTTCTGGAGGACCGTGAGGTTCTCGTGGTAGCCCAGCAGCAGCCAGGCCCGCACCCCGGTCTCCAGTTCCACGGGCGCGACGGCTCCGTGCCGCTCGCGCAGCGCGGCCCAGAGCTCGTCACGGCCGGCGTCGGGAGTGGTCCCGTACAGGCGGGTGATATCGGCCGGGCAGCCGCGGGGCGCCGCGAAGGCGGGGGCGCCGGGCCGGGCGGTTTCGTCACCGGGTTGGATGGTCGTCATCAGGGGTGCGGTACCCGGGGGTCACGGGGGCCGCTTCCCTCCCTTCGAGGAGACGTTGCGTTTCTGTGGTGTCGGGGGAGGGGGGAGCGGGGAGCGCCTCGTCCTCAGTCGGAAAAAGGCGGGTCGTGGACGGGGGTCGGGACCTCATTTCCCGGCGGCCGGGCGGCCGGGGGAAACGGCGATCCTGGTCGTGGCATTCTAGGAGGGTAATAGATCTGTTTTCAACACCCTCGGAAAAATGCGCGGATCAGGACTTTAGGCTCCCGGATAAAACGGCCAGAGGGCACAAATGTATTTTAAGCGGCAGTGAACTTTTTTCGGTGCTGCGCAGGGGTTTCGTGCCACGCCCGAGCCGGTCCGCGGCCCCATCATGCCACGGGGCGCCGACACTTCCCGGAGCCCGTCGGGAGGGTTCACGAAAGGGCTTCCGGCAGGGCGTCGGAACCCCCCGTTTTGTCACCCTCGTTCCGTAGTGTTCTCCATGTGAGCGATCGATGGAGTACCGACGACGTATGGGCTCTGGCTCCGGACCCCTCCTCCCAGAAAGCCGCCCTCAAGGTGGCCAAGGACGGGTCCTGGCCGGAGCGCGGAGTGGTCGCCGCCCCCTCCGGCGGCGCCTCCGCCGTGTGGGGCGAGTGCAAGGGCAGCGGATCCAAGCCCTACCTCGCCGCCGTCCACCTGGACGGGGACGGCGGCCCCGCCTTCAAGTGCAGCTGCCCCAGCCGCAAGATCCCCTGCAAGCACGTCCTGGCCCTGCTCGCGCTCTGGGCCCGCGACGACGTGACGACCCGTGAGGAGAAACCCGAGTGGGTCGGCGCGTGGCTCAACGGCCGCGCGGCCCGACAGGCACGCGCCGAGAACGGCACGCCCGCCGCGCCCGCCGACCCGGCCAAGGCGGCGGCCACCCTCCAGGAGAGGGAGAAGACCGTCGGCGCGGGGCTGGACGAGCTTCGGACCTGGCTGTACGACCAGGTCGACGCCGGCCTGGCCGAGGCGCCCAAACACGGCTACGACCACTGGGACCGCATGGCCAGGCGCCTCATGGACGCCAAGGCCCGCGGTGCCCACACCCTCGTCTCCCAGCTGCCCGCCGCGGCGAGGGGGGACCGCTGGCCCGAGCGCATGCTCGAGCAACTCGGCCTCCTCCACCTGCTGATCGGCGGCTACCGGGCCGGAGACGCCCTGGGAGAACGCACGCGGGGAGCCGCCCGCGCCCGGATCGGCATCACCACCCGCGCCGAGGACGTCCTCGCGGGCGGCGAACGCGTCCGCGACACCTGGCGGGTCCTGGGCCGACGCGACATCGACACCGCCGAGAGCGACATGCGCGCCCGCCGGGTGTGGCTGCGGGGCACGGGGTCCGGGCGCACCGCCCTGTCCCTCACCTTCGGCCGCGCCGGCCAGGCCCCCGCCACCGCCTTCCGGGTCGGCACCGAGGTCTCCGCCGAGTTCGCGTTCTACCCCGACGGCCACCGCGTCCTCCCCGTGGGCGACGGCGACACCGGCCAGGCGCCGCCGCCCGAGGGCGGCACGGTCGCCGACGCCCTCGACTCCTTCGCCGCGGTCCTGGCCGAGGACCCCTGGCAGGACGCCTGGCCGGTCGTGCTCGACAGGGTCGCCCCCGCGCACCCGGCCGCGGACGCCGCCCGGTGGCACCTCGCCGACCCGACCGGGGCCGCGCTCCCCCTCGCGGCCACCGACCCCTGGCGCCTCCTCGCGGTCACGGGCGGCCACCCGGCCACCGTCGCCGCCGAGTGGTCGCCCGCCCACGGGCTCACACCCCTCACGGTGTGGGACCGCAACGGAAAGGCGGTCTCCCTGTGACCGGCACGACCGAACCCCTCGACCCGCTGGCCTCCGTCACCGCCGCCGACTCCTGGGACCGCCTGGTCTCCGCGGCCCTCGTCGGCACCTCCCGCCGCTCCGTTCCCGACACCCCCGACCTTCCCGAGACCCCCGCCACCGAAGGCGCTGCCGCCCTCCTGGACCGCGCCGCCCTGGCGGCCGTCCGACGCGCCGCCGGCCACACCCCGGTCACCGCGACCCCCGTCGCCCCCGACGCGTCCGAGGAACTCCCCCAGGCGGGGGAGGCCGCCACGCACCGGTTGGAACTGATCCTCGCCGGTCGGGTCGCCCTCCTCCCCGAGTGGCTCGAACGGGCCGCCGCCCACGGCGTGCGGGCCGCGCACTCCAGCCTCCCCGCCCTCCTCGACCAGGGCGTACGCGAGAGCCGGATCCGCCCCGCGCTCGCCGCGGTCGTCGGCGGGCGCGGCCACTGGCTGGCCCGGTTCAACCCCTCGTGGGCGTACATGCAGGGCGAGTCCGTCCCGGGAGACCGGTTCGAGCAGCACGAATGGGAGCAGGGGACCCCCGCCCGGCGGCGCCGCGCACTCACGGCCCTGCGCACCACCGACCCCGACGCCGCCCGCGCACTCCTGCAAGGGGTCTGGCCGGACCTCGCCAAGGCCGAACTCCGCCGCCGCCTCCTGGAGGCGATGGAGACCGGGCTCGGCCCCGCAGACGAGGAGTTCCTCGAACACGCCCTCGACGACCGGGGGGCCAACGTGCGCGGCCTCGCCCTGTCACTCCTCACCCGGCTGCCCGACAGCGCACACGCGCACCGCCTGCGCGGCCACGTCCGCGAGCACGCGTCGGCGGACGACAAGGGCGGGCTGCGGGTGGAGACCGTCCACACGCGCCGCGACGACATCCACCGCGACCTCGCGCTCGCGGCCCCCCAGGCCGAGGCCGAGACCAAGGACGAACGCTCCGAACGCCTGTGGGCACTCGTCACCCACGCCCCCCTGGACGTGTGGCCCGACCTGCTCGGCACCGACCCCGCCGGGGTCCTCGCGGCAGCCCACGGCTCCGGTGACGCCGACCTCGCGGACGCCTTCGTCAACGCGGTCGCCGTCCAGCGGGACACCGTGTGGGCGAGGAGCGTCCTGGAGGCGGCCGGCCCCCGGATCGCCCGACGCTCCAGCGCCCACACCCGCCGGTCGTTCCAGCTGGCGAAGCTGCTGGACCTGCTGACCGCCGAGGAGCGCTGCGCGCACGTGCGCGACGTCCTCACCTCCGGGGTCGGCATGGAGCGCTGGGGCGAGGCCCTGCGCGCCACCGGCGGCCCCTGGACCGCCTCCCTGTCCGAGCTGGTGGTCCGGCGACTGCACCAGCCGGGGCGCAAGCGCGACTCCTTCGGCTACCGGGAGATCTGCGAGGCCGCCGCCGAGCACATGCCGCCCGAACACCTCGCGGACCTGCGCGAAGAACCCCCGTTCGACGACACCGCGGACGCCTACCTCCGGCTTCGGGAGACCCTCCGATTCCGGCTCGACATGCACAAGGAGCTCTAGTTGACCACCTCCGCCATCAGCACCGACGCGGCCCAGGCCCTTCGCCCGCACGCCGAGCAGACCTACGCCGCCGAACTGGAGGCGCTGGCCAAGGCCGACGACCGCCGGCGCCCCCCGGGCTGGCACCTGTCCCCGTGGGCGGTCACCCAGTACCTGCTGGGCGCCACCCTGGACGACGGCACCGAGATCACCCCCAAGTACATCGGCTCCCGCCGGGTCGTCGAGGTCGCCGTCGCCACCCTGGCCACCGACCGCGCGCTGCTGCTCCTCGGAGTCCCCGGAACCGCCAAGACGTGGCTGTCCGAGCACCTGGCCGCCGCCGTCTCCGGCGACTCCACCCTCCTGGTCCAGGGCACCGCGGGGACCTCCGAGGAGGCCGTCCGGTACGGCTGGAACTACGCGCGGCTGCTCGCGGAGGGCCCGTCCGAGGCGGCCCTCGTGCCCAGCCCCGTGATGACCGCCATGGCGCGCGGCTCCATCGGCCGCATCGAGGAGCTCACCCGCATGCCCTCCGACGTGCAGGACGGCCTCATCACCGTGCTGTCGGAGAAGGCGCTGCCGGTCGCCGAGCTCGGCATCGAGGTGCAGGCCCAACGCGGGTTCAACATCATCGCGACCGCCAACGACCGGGACCGCGGCGTCAACGACCTGTCCAGCGCGCTGCGCCGCCGGTTCAACACGGTGGTGCTGCCCGTGCCGGACAGCGCCGAGGACGAGATGCGCATCGTGACCCAGCGCGTGGAACAGCTGGGGCGGGCGCTGGAACTGCCCGAGGTGCCCACCAGCCTCACCGAGATCCAGCGGGTCGTCACGGTCTTCCGCGAACTGCGCTCCGGGGTCACCGAGGACAACGGCACCAAGGTCAAGTCGCCCAGCGGCACCCTGAGCACCGCCGAGGCCATCTCGGTGATCACCAACGGCATCGCGCTGGCCGCGCACTTCGGTGACGGGCAGCTGCGCTCCGCCGACGTCGCGGCCGGCATCCAGGGCGCCGTCGTCCAGGACCGGGTCTCCGACGGCGTCGTGTGGCGCGAGTACCTGGAGACCGTCGCGCGCGGGCGCGACGGCTGGGGCGAGTTCTACCGCGCCTGCCGCGAGGTGGGCGCCTGATGGGTCGACCCCGACTGGACACGAGCGGGCTGCACGTCCTGGGCGTGCGGCACCACGGCCCGGGCTCGGCCCGGGCCGTCCGGGCGGCCCTGGAGGAGATCAAGCCCGATGCCGTGCTGATCGAGGGGCCGCCGGAGGCGGACGCGCTCACCGCGCTGGTGGGCGAGCTGGAACCGCCCGTGGCGTTGCTGGCGTACCTGACCGACATCCCCGCGGGGGACACGGCCAGGGCCCAGGAGGGCTGGGCGTTCTGGCCCTTCGCGAGCTTCTCCCCGGAGTGGGAGGCCCTGCGCTACGCCGTGGCCAACGACGTGCCCGTGCGCTTCTGCGACCTGCCCGCCGCGCACACCCTCGCCGAGCGCGTCGCCGAGGCGGAGGCGCGGCGCGAGGCGGCCGAGGCCGGGGACGAGGGGCGGCCGGACGACGGCGCCGACGGCGCCGACGCGGCCGGGGAACCGGACGCACAGGACGGACCCGCCGAGGGCGCCGAGACCGAGGAGGCCGTCGGGGAACCCGAACGCGTCCGGCTGGACCCGCTCGGCGTCCTCGCCGAGGCGGCGGGCTACGACGACGCCGAACGCTGGTGGGACGACGTCGTCGAACAGCGCGGAGACGGCGAGCCGTCCCCGTTCCCCGCGATCGCCGACGCCATGGCCGCCGTCCGCGCGGAGTCGGGCCCCGAGGAGGCGCGCAACGCCCGCCGGGAGGCGTACATGCGCCAGACCCTGCGCGCCACCCTCAAACAGGGGCACGAACGCGTCGCCGTGGTCTGCGGCGCCTGGCACGCACCCGCGCTGCGCGACCTGGCCGACTACTCGATCAAGGACGACACCGCCCTGCTCAAGGGCCTGCCCAAGGCCAAGGTCACCGCGACCTGGGTGCCGTGGACCCACGGCCGCCTGGCCTCGGCCAGCGGCTACGGCGCGGGCGTGTCCGCGCCCGGCTGGTACCACCACCTGTTCACCGTCGCCGACCGGCCGGTGCACCGGTGGCTCACCGACGCGGCCCGCATGCTGCGCGACGAGGGACAGGGCGTGTCGTCCTCGCACGTCATCGAGGGTGTGCGGCTCGCCGAGAGCCTCGCGGTGCTGCGCGGGCGCCCCCTCGCCGGTCTCGACGAGGTGTCCGAGGCGCTCACCGCCGTCCTCTGCGAGGGCGAGCCCACCCGGGCCGCCCTCGTCCACCACCGGATGGCGATCGGCGAGCGGATGGGCTCGGTCCCGTCGTCCACGCCCATGGTCCCGCTCCAGCGCGACCTCGTCGCCGCCCAGAAGCGGTTGCGGCTCAAACCGGAGCCCTTCGACCGCGACCTCGACCTCGACCTGCGCAAGGACAACGAGCGCGAACGCGGCGTGCTCCTGCACCGGCTGCGGATGCTCGGCGTCGGGTGGGGCGTTCCGCGCACGCCCGACGGAAAGCACAAGGGGACGTTCCGGGAGTCGTGGCGCCTGCGCTGGGAACCCGACATGGACGTGGCGCTGATCGAGGCCAGCCGGTGGGGGACCACGGTGGCGTCGGCCGCCGCCGCCAGGGCGGTCGACCTCGCCGCCGACGCCACGCTGCCGGAGCTGACCTCGCTCACCGAGCAGTGCCTGTTCGCGGAGCTGGGCGAGGCCCTGCCCCGGGTCCTGGCGCTGCTCACCGACAGGGCGGCCACCGACAGCGACGTCACCCACCTGATGGGCGCGCTGCCGCCGCTGGCCCGGTCGGCACGGTACGGCGACGTGCGCGGCACCGACAGCGAATACCTGCGCACCGTCGCCGAACAGATCCTGCGCCGTGTCTGCGTCGGGCTGGCCCCGGCCGTGCACGGTCTGGACGACGACGCGGCGGAGCGGTTCGTCACGCGGATCGACGAGACGCACACGGCCGCGACCCTGCTCGGAGGGGAGGGCGCGGCGGCCTGGACGGCGACCCTCGTGACCCTGGCGAGACGGGACACCCTGCCCGGCCGGATCGCCGGCCGGATCAACCGGATGCTCTCGGACGCCGGGCTGGTGGACGGCGACGAGCTGCGCCGCCGGCTCGGGCTGGCCATGTCGCCGGGCTCCGAACCGGCGACGGCCGCCGCCTGGCTGGAGGGGTTCCTCCAGGGCAGCGGGCTGATCCTGGTGCACGACGACCGCCTGCTGGGGCTGATCGACACCTGGCTGCTCGGCCTGCCCGAGGAGCGCTTCACCGTCGTGCTGCCGCTGCTGCGGCGCACCTTCGGGTCCTTCCAGGGGCCGGAGCGCAGGGAGATCGGCGCGGCGGCGGCCCGCATCGGCAGGGCGGCCCCTGCCGCCGACCCCGCCGCGGTCCGCGTGGACGTGGACGTCGAACGGGCCGCCCCCGCCCTGGCCACGGCCCTGGCCATCCTCACCACCGGAAGGAGCCACACGTGAGCGTCACGGATGAGCGGGAGCGCCGCTGGCGGCTGGTCCTCGGCCGCGAGGCCCGGTGCGAGGGCGGGCTGAGCGCCGCCGACCAGGGCATGGACGGCGCCCTGGAAGCGCTGTACAACCGGGGCGACGCGGGCTCCGGATCCGCGGGCGGCGGACAGCGCAGCGCCGGACTGGGAGGCTCGGCGCCACGGGTCGCCCGGTGGCTGGGCGACATCCGGGAGTACTTCCCGACCTCCGTCGTGCAGGTGATGCAGAAGGACGCCATGGACCGGCTGGGCCTGCACCAGCTGCTCCTGGAGCCGGAGATGATGGAGGCCGTCGAGCCGGACGTGCACCTGGTGGGGACGCTGCTCTCACTCAACCGCGTGATGCCCGACAAGGCGCGCGAGTCCGCCCGCGCCGTGGTGCGCCGGGTGGTGGACGACCTGGAGCGGCGGGTGGCGCAGAAGACCCGCTCCCTGGTGCAGGGGGCGATCGACCGGTCCGTGCGCACACACCGGCCGCGCCGGGTGGCGGACATCGACTGGAACGCCACGATCCGCCGCAACCTGGCCAACTACCTGCCCGAGCACAACACGATCGTGCCGGAGACCCTGGTCGGGTACGGGCGCCGCAGCCGGGGGGTGCAGAAGGACGTCGTCCTGGCCATCGACCAGAGCGGATCGATGGCGTCCTCGGTGGTGTACGCGAGCGTGTTCGGCGCGGTCCTGGCGTCCATGAGCACCCTGCGCACGTCGCTGGTCGTGTTCGACACCGCCGTGGTCGACCTCACCGAACAGCTCACCGACCCCGTGGAGGTGCTGTTCGGCACCCAGCTCGGCGGGGGCACGCACATCAACAAGGCGATCGCCTACTGCCAGGGGCTGATCACCAAGCCGACGGACTCGATCTTCGTGCTGATCAGCGACCTGTACGAAGGCGGTGTCCGAGCGGAGATGTTGAAGAGGGTGGCCGCGATGCAGGCCGCCGGGGTCCAGGTGGTCGTGCTGCTGGCCCTGTCGGACGAGGGCGCGCCGTTCTACGACCGCGAGAACGCGTCGGCGCTCGCCGAGATGGGCGTCCCGGCGTTCGCCTGCACCCCGGACGTGTTCCCGGAGCTGATGGCGGCCGCGATCCAGGGACAACCCCTCACGTCCTGGGTAGAGAAGCATCGGGACACCTGATCCGGGCGGGCGGGGCCGTGGCGGTCCCCGCCCGCCTGTCACACCTCCGAGCGGGTTCGGAGAGCCGGTGGCGTGGGCCTTCCCCTATGCTTTCGCCGAAAGTCGATCCCGACCCTCCCTCCCCTCGCGGTGTCCCCCGGGGAGTGCGTCGGCGGAGTCGGTCCCTCCTCCCGGGCGGAGGACGCGCGACGGCGCGGGGCGGGTGTCAGGCCCGGGACGTGCCGGAGACCGGACGACTCGGCAAGCGGTACGGACCACAGGTGAGGACCGAGACCAGAACCGGTGACGGGCGAGCCCCCGCGGAGGGGCGGCACCCGGACCGCCGTCGAGGCGGTGCCCCGCGTCCTGGTCTTCCCCCCGGCCCTCCAGGAAGGAGCGCGGTGTGAGCGGATTCGCGGACCAGTTGGACAAGGCCGGGAAGGCCCTGTCGGACTACCTCCGGCGCGGCGGGGCGGAGGGGGGCCACGTGCACGGCGGTGAGAGTGCGGGCGCCGCCCAGGAGACGGACGGGGAACCGCCCGGCGACATCCTCGACGACATGGGGGACACCGTCCACGGCGCGGTCCTTCCCGACCTGGCCACGGCCGCCGCCCCCCGCGGCGCATCCGCCGCCGAGCCGCCCGTCGGACCGCCCGATGCGTCGGGCGGCGCACCGGACGAGCCACCGGCCGGGGCGCCGGAGACCGCCGAAGCGGCTGGGGACACGGCCGCCCCGGCCGCGGACTCCCCCGACGACACGGAGACGGTCGCCATGGAACGGCCGGTCCTGCCGCTCGCCGACGCCTCCACTGCCGGGTCGGAGGACCCCGGGACCGGTGCCTTCGCACCGCCGCCGGCCCCGGCCCGGCCGGGACGCCCCCTCCACCCCGCCCGGGGGCTGCCCGACCGGGGCGGCTCGGTGCCCGACACCGTCCTCGACGAGGCGGACTACCCGGGGCTGGCCCTGCGGGCGGCGTCGCTGCGCGGAGGCGCGCACCGCCTCGAGGGGGAGTGCCGCCAGGACTCGTTCGGCATGTACGGACTGGAGGCCGGAGAGCTGCGCGCGGTCCTGGTCTGTGTGGCCGACGGAGTCGGAGGCAGGAGCATGTCGCACCGCGGCGCCGCCTCCGCGTGCGACCTGCTGTCGCAACTCGTCGACGAGCACCTGGGCGGGCTGATCGGCCGGGGCGCGGACGACGCCCGGGATCTGTGCGAGCGGATCGTCGCCCGGGTGGCCCGGGGGATGGCCGACCTGGCGGCGTCGGAGGGCGTCGACGACAGGGAGCTGTCCACGACGCTCACGGCGGCCCTGGTCGAACTCACCCCCGAGGGGGAGACCGCGAGGGTCCTCCTCCTCGCGGTCGGCGACAGCCCCGCCCACCTCCTGCGCGAGGGGCTCATGGAGCCCCTGTCCGTCGTGGACAGGACCGCCGCGCTGCCCGCGGACATCCGCCGCGTGCACGTGAGCGGGCACCACCTGGCCCCCGGTGAGACGCTGCTGCTCTGCACCGGAGGCCTCGCCGGGCCGATGGACGACGCCGACGTGACCGGGCGGCTCCTCGGGTGGTGGGGCGGCGACGGGATCCCCGGGCGGATGGAGTTCGGGTGGCAGGTGGACTTCCGGACCAGGTCCCACGACGACGACCGGACCGCGGTCTGCGTCTGGGGCCGGTGACCCCGGAGCCGGGCCGGCCCGTCCGCTCCGCGCCGTGAGGACCCGCTCCGGCGTACGCGTGTCGCGGCGCCGTCCTCCGGCCCACGGAAACGGGTGGCGGCGCGCGGGCGGGTCGGCTAGTGTCCGGGCCGTGCCCGAATCGGTTGACCCGGCCGCCTAGCGGCGGCCGACACCACGTCCGTTCCGCCGCATCAGTGACCACCACCGGTGCGGTACCTCCGTGCTGCCCCGGTTCCGTTCCTGAACGCCCGGAGCCTCCGACTTGTCCACACCAGATCGCGGCGGGATCGTCCTCGCCGCCGTCCTCCTCTCCACGCTCACGTTCCCGCTGGCCATCACCGGCGCCTCGGTGGCGCTGCCCTCGATCCAGGCCGAACTCGGCGGCGGTCTCACCGCCCTCCAGTGGGTCGTCAACTCCTACAACGCCTGCTTCGCGGCGTTCCTCGTGTGCGCGGGGTCCGTCGCCGACGCGATCGGTCGGCGGCGCGTCTACGCCGCGGGCGTCCTCCTGTTCTGCGCCGCCGGGCTGCTGTGCCTGTTCGTGCGGGACGTCGCCGCGCTGAACCTGCTCCGGGCGGCCGGCGGCATCGGCGCCGCGGCAGCGGTCGCCGGGGGCAGCTCGATGGTCGCCGCGACCATCGAGGGGCCCGCGCGGGCGCGGGCCTTCGGCCTCCTCGGCACGGTGCTGGGCGCGGGCACCGCGTTCGGTCCCGCCGTCGCCGGGCTGCTGGTCGACAGCCTGGGCTGGCGGGTCGCGTTCGCCTGCCCCGCCGCGGTCGCCGGACTCGCCCTGCTGCTGGTCCCGCTGCTGCCCGCGCTGCGCGGCACCGGGCGGCCGGTCGACTGGCCGGGTGCGGTCCTGTTCACGTCGGCCCTGGTCACCCTGATCGCCGCACTGGTCGAGGGCCCCGAACGGGGGCTGCCGGTGGTGCTGGCGGGGACGGTGGTGTCGGCTCTGCTGATGGTCGCCTTCGCCCTGGTCGAACGGCGCAGGCGCGACCCCCTGGTCGACCTGGCGCTGCTCGCCAACCGGAGGTTCGTCGCGTACGCCCTGGCCGCCGCCGCGTTCATGGCGGTGCTCGTCCCCCTGCTCGTGTACCTGCCCTCGTACCTGATCGCCGTGGTCGGGTTGGGCGCGGCCCAGGCGGGGCTGTGGCTGCTGATGCTCACGGGACCGACGCTGTTCCTGCCCACACTGGGGGCGGAGCTGGCCGCCCGGCTCCCGCACGCGGTGGTCGTGGTCGGTGCACTGGTCCTGTGCGCCGCGGGGTCGGCGGGCCTTCTGGTGCTCGGCCCGGACGCCACGCCGTGGACGCTCCTGCTCCCGTTCCTGCTCGTCGCGACGGGTGTGGGCCTCACCAACGGCACGATCGACGGCATGGCGATGGGGGTGGTGCGCGTCGAGCAGACCGGTGTCGCCGTCGGGGTGTTCAACGCGACCCGCATCACCGTGGAGACGGTCGCCCTCGCGGGCGTCGGCGCGGTCCTGGCGGCACTCACCGGTGGCCGCCTGGAGGGGGAGGGTTTCACTGCCGCGTTCCACGTCGTGGCCCTCGCCCTGGCGGGGGTCGCCGTCCTGGCCGTGGCGGGAGTCCTCGCCCTCGGAGGACGCCGGGAGGCCGAACCGGAGAAATCCCCCCTCTCCTGACGAGGTGAGGGACGGGGTCGCCGCACGGGATCCCGTGCGGCGGCCTCGCCGCGCCGCCGGGGGCCGCGCGATCCTTCCCGGCGGGTCGTATGGCGCCCGGCCGGGCGGGTCCTCCCGGAGCCCTCACCCGCCTCGCGCCGAGGAACCGGCGACGCCGGCCTCGGGAGGCGCGCCGACGACGATCCCGAAGAACACGTGGTCGATCAGCAGCGCCCACCGCTCGCGGGGCCGCGACCCGTGCGCGTGGGCGAGCCCCAGCAACGGCGCCACGCCCGCCTCGAACAGGCCCCACGCCGCCACGCCGTACACCGGCCCGGTCAGTCGCGAACGCCGCAGCCGGGCGGGCAGGAGGGCGAACGCGGCCCCCGCCGTCGCACCGTACCCCCAGTGGGCCAGCTCCACGGCGGCCGTCCTGCGGTGCTCGGGCACGCTCTCCAACAGGCGGGGCACGCCCTCTCTGAGGACCGCGTCGGGCGGTGTCCGCTCGATGGCCCCCACACCGACCGCGACCTGCCTCATCCCGCTCATGGCCATCGCACCCACGACTCCCCGCAGAGCCCCTCGGAACCAGGGGTGGCGGGGAGGCGCGTCGGCTTTCCAGTTCATGTCTGCCCCCTGCGTCGGACACCGGTTCTCCACCCCTTGCCGTTCCACCGCCCGCCCACACCTCGGAACGCGAATCAGACGGGGCCGCGCCGACACGGGCGCAGGCCCCGCGCCGCCGCGCCCTGGGTGCTGGACCGGCCCTCCCCGCCGCCGTAGCCTCGAACCGACGGCAAGGCGAACAGTGAGGAGCCCCGTCCCATGGCGACCACCGCGCCGGACCAGCGCCCCGCCGCCCTGGCCGCGATCGAGGCCGACACCGAGGCCGTCGGCTTCACCATGTCCTGCGGCGAGGCCGTCGGCCGCCTCCTCCGGGCGCTGGCGGCGTCCAAGCCCGGAGGCCGGTTCCTCGAACTGGGCACCGGGACCGGCGTCGGCACCGCGTGGCTGCTCGCCGGGATGGACCGGGAGTCCGTCCTGGACACCGTCGACAACGACCCCGCGTGTCTGGGCGTCGCTCGCCGCCACCACGCCGTCGACCCGCGCGTGACGGTGTACGAGGCCGACGGCGGAGAGTGGCTCGCGGGCCGCGCCGACGGCACCGGACCCGGCTACGACCTGGTGTTCGCCGACGCGCTACCGGGCACGTTCACCCACCTGGACGAGGCGCTGTCGCTCGTGGACCGCGGCGGGTTCTACGTCGTCGACGACCTCGCCCGGCAGGCGGAGGGCCTGGACCCCGAGGGCCACCAGTTGGAGGTGGAGGGACTGATCGGCGATCTGGAGTCGCGGTCGGGGTGGGAGCTGTTCCCGCTCCTCGGCTGGTCGTGCGGTGTGCTCGTGATGGTCCGCCGCTGAGGCGTGTCCCGCGGAAAACGGCGTCCGCCGCGGCCGGCGCCCCCTACGGTGGGCGGGACACCCGATCCCCTCCGGTCTGGAGCACCCACCTTGAGCCCTCGTTTCCAGGAACTCGGCTACCGGCCCACCCCGATGGGGGTGATCAGCCTGCGCCGCCGGTGGGATCCCCTCGTGGGGGAGGACGTGTACGAGATCAAGCTCGACGACGACTTCCTCATGTCCAGCGCGTTCACCGCCGCCGAGGTGGAGGTGGCCCGGCTCGCCCTGGCCGAGCTGCGTGAGGGCCCCGGCGCGGCGCCACCGGACGGGTACGACGTGGTCGTGGGCGGGCTCGGGCTCGGGCACACCGCGCTCACCGTGCTCGACGACCCCGGCGTGCGGTCCCTCCTCGTCGTGGAGGCGCTGGGCGAGGTGGTCGACTGGCACCGGGACGGGCTCATCCCGGCCGGTGCCGTTCTGACCGCCGACCCCCGCTGCCGGTTGGCGCGCGGCGACTTCTTCGCGCTGGCCCTGGGCGCGGAGGGGCTGGACGCGGCGACCCCGGGGCGGCGGTTCCACGCCGTCGTGGTCGACATCGACCACTCGCCCCGCCACCTGCTCAACCCGTCCCACGCCCCCTTCTACGAACCGGAGGGCGTGCGCCGCCTCGCCGGGAGCCTGCACCCCGGAGGGGTGTTCGCGCTGTGGTCCAACGACCCCCCGGACTCGGACTACGAGCACGTCCTGCGGCAGGTCTTCACCGGCGTGCGCAGCGAGGTGGTGACCTTCGCCAGCCCCTACCAGGAGGGGCCCGGGTCGAACACCGTCTACCTGGCGACAGCCCCCGGGGACTGAACCGCGGGGGGACTGAGCGCGGCGGACCGGTGTGCCGGGGAGCGGGGCGGGAAGGGGACGCGGAGACGGGCCCGTGGCGGGACCGCCGGTCCGCGGAGGCCGGGGCAGCCGCGGAGCCGGACGTGCCGGGGCCGCGGACCGGCCCCGGTGGGGGACAGGGACAGGAGGAGGACGGGGTGACGCTTCGGCGATGGGCGGCCGGATCCGGCGGGCACCGGCGACAGGCGCTGCGGAGGGTGTTCGAGCGGCGGGGGTACGAGCGCGAGACAGCGGTCCTCATCCTCAAGTGCGCCGTGGCCGCGACCCTCGCCCTGGCGGTGGGGGCCCTGCTGATGGACACGCAGCAGATCGGGTTCGCGCCGTTCTCCGCGCTGCTGGTCGTACGCCCCAGCGTCTACGGGTCGGTGCTCCAGTCCGGCCGCTACGTGGCCGCGGTCGTGGCGGGCGCGCTGATCGCGGGCGTGGGAGGGCTCACCGTCGGCCCCGAGCTGTGGATCTTCGCCGTCCTCGTCCTGCTCGCCCTCGTCCTCGGGCAGGCCGCGGTCTTCGGATCGCAGGGGTCCCAGATCCCCGTCGTCGCCGCGTTCGCGCTGGCCGGAGGCACGGCGGCCAGCCCCGGCGACCTCGGCTCGCTCCTGGCCATGGTCATGGTGGGCGCGGGCGCGGCCGTGGTGACGAACCTGGTCCTCGCCCCCGCCGTCCGCTTCCGCGACGCCGAGAACGCGGTGCTCGACTTCGCCGACGGACTGCGCCAGATCTCCCGGGAGATGGCCGACGGGCTCAGGGAGGGCAACGACGGCCTCGCCGACCTCGAACACTGGGCGCGCGTCACGGACGGGTTCGACGACACCGCCCGCAACGCGCGGTCCTCGGTCGCCAAGCAGGAGGAGCGGGCGCGCCTCAACCCTCGGCGGGTCCTCGGCGGGCGCGGCCCGCAGGGGAGCCCGGAGACGTACCGGGCCTGGATCTCCGCCCTGGGCCGGGCCTCGTGGCACCTCCAGTCGGTCGTCCGCACCCTGCGGTACTCGACCGGTTCCCGGTCGAGGTATCCCGCGCCCGACGACGCCTTCCTCCGGGGGTTCGCCCCTCTCATGGACAGTGCGGCCGACGCCTTCCAGGCCGTCCACGACGCGGAGGAGCCGGAGCGCTCCTCCGTCTCCGCCGACCTGCGCGCCTGCCTGGACGCCGGGGCGAGCGGCGTGGAGCGGGCCCGGGAGGACCTCAGCGCGGACTGGGACCGGGAGCGCTGGCCCGTGTACAGCGCGCTTCTCACCGACCTGGAGCGGGTGTTCGAGGAGCTCTGCGAGGGGCACGAGAACAGTACGCGCGACGGCGGTTGAGGAGCCGGCGTACTCGGGCCGCCACGGGGAAGGGAGCGGGCATGGTGCACACAGTGACCGCAAGACCGACGATCCGTACCGTCTCCCTCCTCGGCGCCCTCGTCCTCCTCTCCGCGTGCGGCACCCCCGAGGGCGAGACCACCGGAGCCGGGGAGTCCGCTCCGCCGGCGGGCGCGTCCGACCTCGGCCAACCCGAGGACGTCGCCACCGACCTGGAGGTGCCGTGGGGGATCGCCTTCCTCCCCGACGGCTCCGCGCTCGTCGCCGAACGCGACTCCGCCGACGTCGTCCGCGTGGAGGACGACGGCACGGTCGGCGACGCCGGAACCGTCCCCGAGGTGTCCCCGTCCGGGGAGGGCGGCCTGCTGGGGCTGGCCGTGGACCCGGGGTTCCCCGAGGAGCCCTACGTGTACGCGTACTACACGACGGACTCCGACAACCGGATCAGCAGGCTGGAGTACGACCCCGACGGCGGCGGGCTGGGCGAGCCGGAGGTGATCCTCGACGGCATCCCCTCGGCGTCCACCCACAACGGCGGCCGGATCGGGTTCGGCCCCGACGGCCTGCTCTACGCGGGCACCGGTGACGCCGGGAACCCGGAGGACTCCCAGGACACCGACTCCCTCGGGGGCAAGATCCTGCGCCTGACCACCGGGGGCGACCCCGCCCCGGACAACCCGTTCGGCAACTTCGTGTACAGCTACGGGCACCGCAACGTGCAGGGCCTGGCGTGGGACGCCGACGGGAGCCTCTACGCCACCGAGTTCGGCCAGAACCGGCTGGACGAGGTCAACCTGGTCGAACCGGGCGGCAACTACGGATGGCCCGAGGTGGAGGGCACCGGAGGCGGCGACGAGTACGTCGACCCCCTGGTCACGTGGACCACCGCGGAGGCCTCGCCCAGCGGCGCGGCGGTCGCGGGAGGCTCCCTCTGGGTGGCGGGTCTGCGCGGCGAGCGCCTCTGGGAGGTGCCGCTCACCGGTGACGGCGGTGTGGGCGAGCCGGTCGCCCACCTCGAGGGGGAGTACGGCCGCCTGCGCACGGTGGTGGCCACGCCCGACGGGGACGGGCTCTGGCTGGGCACGAGCAACAGGGACGGCCGGGGCGAACCGGGCGACGGAGACGACCGGATCCTGCGCCTGCCCCTGGAGTAGGCCGGTCGGGGCGGGGGCTCCGCGGGAACGCGAGGCCCCTCGTGCCCGGCCCCGGGGCGGGCGCGTTCTCGTGGTGTGTGAACTGCGCAAACACCGGTCATGAGAGAAGCGGCTCGTTTTTGGGGGCGCGACCGGGGCAACACTCGGACATGTCTGGATTAGGTAGTGCAAAGCGCCCAGTCGTGGAGGTCAAAGCCAAGGGTCGCCAGGCGGCGCGGAGCCGCTGGCTCCGCAACCTGGCCCGCGTCGGGTTCGCCGCCAAGGGCCTGCTCTACCTCATCATCGGGTACATCGCGTTCGAGATCGCCTTCGGGGAGAGCGGCGGTGAGGAGGCCGACAACAGCGGAGCCCTCCAAGTCGTCGCCGAGAACACCGGAGGCACGCCGCTTCTCTGGGTGGCCGCCGCCGGTCTCGCCGGACTCGCGCTCTGGCAGGGCATCCACGCCGCCGTGGGCCCCGACAAGGCGACCCGGCGCGTCGCCGCCGCCTCCAACGCGGTGCTCTGCGCCGTTCTGGCCGTCACCATCACCGCCTTCCTCACGGGCGGGGGCGCCCCGGAATCCCAGGACAGCCAGTCGGAGGGTATGACGGCGCAGCTGATGTCGCTGCCGTTCGGCCGCTTCGTCGTGGGCGCCGCGGGGTGCGGGATGATCGCCGTGGGGATCTACCAGCTGTGGAAGGCGGTGGCCCGCCGCTTCAGCCGGGACCTGGCACTGGGCGGGTTGTCCCGCGGCGGACGTCTGACCGTTCTCACCGTGGGAGTCCTCGGCTACGCCACGCACGGACTCGTCCTCGGTGCGGCCGGGGTGTTCATCCTCCAGGCCGCGATCACCTTCGACAAGGACAGGGCCCAGGGGCTGGACGGTACGCTGCGCGCGTTCGCCGACACCCCCGCGGGACCTCCCGCGCTGGTCGCGGTCGCCGCGGGCGTCGCCCTGTACGGCGCCTACTGCTTCTGCCTCGCGCGCTGGTCGCGCGACTGAACCGCCCTCCGCCCCACGGGGGGAGGATGTCGGACGGGGCCCCACGCTCTCCCGAGGGACCCCGTCCTCCCGGATGGATCTGCGGTCGGCCCGGCCCCGGGTCACCGGGGGCCGGGCCGGGCGGCTACCGGAGCTGCTCGACGGCGAACGCGGACACCCACGCCAGCGTCGAGTTCCAGTTGACCGTCAATTCGTTGGTCGCGTACGAGCCGATGTCGTCGACGTAGCAGAACTGGGGCTCGCACCCGGCCAAGGCGGCCTCGCTCACCGGGTCCCAGGTGGCGGTGTCCGAGTTGGGCCCTCCGGCGAGGGAGCCGGGGGGCGGCTGCGGCAGCGACGGGTCGAGCTGGTGTGCGTACCAGCGGCTGTGCTGGTTGACCGCGTCGCTGGTGCCGTGGCCGGTGACGTAGGACTGGTTGAGGGCGTTGCGGCCCAGCACGTAGTCCATGCCCTCCAGCACGGCGTCCCGGAAGGCCTCGTCCCCGCTGACGTCGTAGGCGGTCGACAGGACCACCAGGTTGTTCAGCACGAGGTTGTTGGAGCCCCAGGCGAAGACCCCGTCCACGGGCGCGTACGCCAGCCCGTACGGGTGGGTCCCGACGTTCTCCAGGTACTGCGCGGCGCCCCCGAGCAGGGCGTCCCGTGCCCCGTCGGACAGGTCGTTGGGCAACGACGCCAACTGGAGGGCGCCCAACGGTGCGGTGTAGCGCCAGTCGAACCCGGAGGGCACGAACACCTCGGGGTCGGCGTGCAGGCCGTACGAGGTGACGGCGTCCTCGTAGGCGGCGTCCCCGGTGGTGAGGTACAGCTCGGCCGCGGCCCAGTAGAACTCGTCGGAGACGTCGGTGTCGTCGTACGGTCCGCCGCCGGCGCCGGTCGCGGGCGCGTACTCATCGGGGTGGGCCAGGGCGGCCGACCAGGCGGTCTCGGCCGTCTCCAGGCAGGTCGCGGCGAACCCGGCGTCGTAGGGCTCGAACACCCGGGAGCACTGGGCGGCGGTCGCCGCCAGGTTCAGGGTGGCGGCCGTCGACGGCGGATGCAGGTAGCGGGCCTCCGGATCGTCGGCGGGGAGCATCGGGATCGCCGTCCACGACTCGTCGTGGACCTTGTGGTGCGCCATGCCCGCCAGCGGTTCTCCCCCGGGCACCTGCATGGCCATCAGGAACTCCATCTCCCAACGGGCCTCGTCCAGGACGTCGGGGACCCCGTTGTCCCGCTCGGGCAGGCGCAGGGTGGAGTCGCCGGCGCGGTCGGGGTTGCCGGTCGGCGCGTGCAGGGCGCGCTCGTGGACGCTCATCAGCTGGTGGACGGAGATGCCGCCGTTGACCACGTACTTGCCGTGGTCGCCCGCGTCGTACCAGCCGCCGGACACGTCCAGGGCGTAGTCGCAGGGGGTGTCGGGGTGGCAGGTGACCGCGGTGTCGCCCTGGTTGGGCGCGACGCCCACGTGCCCGGCCGCCCGCCCGTAGCCGGGGGCGATTTCGTCCAGGACCTCGATGCCGCTGCGCTGGGGGTAGTAGAAGGACAGGGCGTCCGCGGCCAGGTCCTCGTAGAGGTCGGCGGAGACGGCGAAGGGGTGGCTCGTCTCGCCGTCGGCGGTCAGCGTGTACCCCTCGCCGGGTTCGGTGAAGCCGCCGAAGTCGACGGTGTGCACGCTCTGGCCGGACGTGGCGTCGGGACCTGAGGGTGCGGTGTCCCCCTCGGCGACGACCGCGCCGTCCGCGTCGGCGAGCCGCCAGGGCAGGGGGTCGGCGGCGTCGGTGACGACGGTGGCGTTCTTGGGCCCGTCGGGCAGGTAGCCGAGCTGGTTGACGCGTACGCGGGGGCCGGTGTCGGGCACGTACACGGGGGGTTCGGCGCCGTCGAGCAGGGACACGTCGTCCAGGCAGAGCGTCCACGCCTCGTCCGCGCCGCCGACCTGGAAGGCGACCTGGGCGTCGTCGCGGTCCGCACCCGCCGTGAACACGAACGTGTGGGCGGCGGCCTCCTCGGTGAGGAACGCGCGTCCGTCGAGCTCGGTGCGCCAGGGGTCGACCGGCTCCTGGACGAGGGCGCGGATCGGCCGGGCCTCCGCCCCGGAGGCGGTGAAGGAGAAGGTGTACGACTCGCCCCCGCGGAGCGGGACGCCGTCCTGGCCGATGATCACGTCCCACGGGTTGGCGGTCCCGCCGGGGATGTCGGCGCACAGGCGTTCGTCTCCGGTGACCTCCAGTTCGATGACGGGGCTTCCCCACCATCCGGTGGAGCCGTCTCCGAAACCGCCGTTGACGATGTGTTCGGTGGGGTCCTCGTCGGCCTGAACGGGGGAGGCCGCGAGGAGGGTCGCCGAGAGCGCCGCGGTGGCGCCGAGCGCCACCGCCGCGTGTATTCGTACCGTTCTCACTTGGGGGTCCTTCCGCTGGGGGGTGAGCGGTCGAAGGGATTGGGAGCGCTCCCAATCGTGCGATCATTGTTGTGTCGAGGATCACTCCTGTCAATGGGGGCAAGGGGTTCCGGAAGGCGGCGGCCGACGACGGGGCCCCGCGGGTTCGCCGGAGCGTCCGAAGCGTCCGAAGCGTCCGATCCCCGCGGCGGCGCCGCCCGGGTCAGGCCCCGGCCGTGGGCTCCTCCGGCCCCTCCAGTTCCGCGCCGACGGCGGAGCCGCCGGTCTCCGGGGGCCCGCCGTCACGGCCGACGGCCCACAGGGTCAGGGCCGCGCCGAGCAGCACCGCCAGCACCGCGGCCCCGAGGGCGACGAGCAGTCCCGTCGAGGGCCGCTTCGGAGCGGGAGGCGGCGGAGGTGTGACAGAACCGGACAGGGCGCGGGCCAGCCCCGCCGCGTCCGGGCGGTCGTCGGCCAGCGGCGCCAGTGCCGCCGCGACCGGCCCGGCCAGGTCCCGGGGCACCCCGAACAGGTCCGGGCGGCCGTTCTCGTGCCGGTGCGCCACCGTGTCGGGGTCGTCGGTGCCGAACGGCGCCCTGCCGGTCGCGGCGAAGGCCACCACCGACCCCCAGGAGAACATGTCGATCCTGGAGGACAGGCGGCCGACGAAGCACTCCGGGTCGACCCAGCCCACCGAGTCGGCGGCGGCCACGTGCGCCTCGAAACCCGCCAGCACGGGGCCGTCCGGGCCCAGGACCACCCCGGCCGGGGTCAGGTTCGGGTAGACCGCCCCGGCCGCGTGGACGTCGGCCAGCGTCGACGCGATCCGGGCGGCGAGGTCGCGGACCTGGCCGCCCGGCATCGGCCCGTGCGTGGCGACCATGTCGCGCACGGTCGGCCCGGGGACGTACGCGGTCGCGAACCAGGGGAGCGGGGCGGACTGGTCGGCGGCGATCAGCGGCGCCAGGCCGGGCGAGCGCACCTTCCGGACTAGGCCCACGTGGTGGGCGAACCGGGACCGGAAGCCGGGGACGGCGACGTGCTCCCGGCGGACCACGGTGAGCGCGACCCAGCCGCCGTGCCCGTCCGGGGCGGCGTAGGTGACGCCGGAGCCCCCGGTGTTCATGCGGCCGTGCAGAAGGTACGGGCCGACCTGCGGGGGGTCGCCGGCCACGAGCGGGGTCGTCGGGGGAGTCTCGTTCACGGGTCCTCCGGCGGGGTCCCCGGGCTCAGGGCCGTCCGGGTCCGCCTGTCGTCCGGATGTGTCCCGGGACAGTATGGCGCGAACGGGACGAAGGCCGTGACCGGGCCTCCCCGGGCCGACGACCGGTCCCGGGGAGGAGGGCGGGCGTCACTCCTCGGAGGGGAGCAGGCCCCGCGCGAAGACGGCGCCGGTCAGGGCGCGCCGGATCTCCTCGGCGTCCCCGGTGTGGCCCCTGTGCCCGGTGGCGGCGAGCACCTGGTCGCGGATCGCCGCGACCACGGCGTCCCCGCGCAGGACCTCGGCCAGCGGCGCAGCCTCGACGGCTTCCTTCCACTGGCGCAGTGCGTCGAGCCGACCGTGGTCGACGGACTCACGGGTGATGTGGAACAGGGCGTCGACGTTGTGGTGGTAGGCGTCCGTGTCCAGCAGGTCGATGTCGATGACCTCGACCGGCTGGTTGCCGCCCTCACCGTCGGGGCGCAGGTGGTAGACCCGCCAGAGGCGTCCGTTGGTGAGGATGATCCACTCGGCGCCCTCCTCCACGGCCAGGCGCCGCGACATCTGGATGTTGCGCTGGTCGAGCTCCTGGCCGATCCGCCGCACCTCGACGGGGGCGAACAGCTTGCCTTCCAGCATGATCGCGTAGTCGATCGAGTCGCCGCTCGTGCGGTACTCGGTCGTCATGTCCTGGTACTTGCTGAAGTTCAGGCCGACACTGAAGAAGTCGGCGACGAGCAGGCGGGTGTCGCCGTCGTTGGCGTCGCGCTCCAGCAGGTCGGCCAGGGGGCCGGAGAGGCGGTCCACCGCCGCGGCCACGCGACCGCGGACAGGGGTCTCCCAGCTCACCGTGGTGGTGAACTCGCCGGTCCTCGTCATGACCTGGGTGTCGTCAGCGTCCATGAACGTCCGTTTCCGTCTGTGGTGAAAGCCCTGTCACACGGCTTTCTCCGCAACCGGGGGAGCACGCGGACGAGGGGGAGAATCCGGCCACGATGCTACAGCTCACGGGGGTGTCCGCGAGCGCCGGGTTCGCCTTGCTGGCGCCGGAAGCCGCCCCCGGCCCACGGTTCGCCCGGCAGCGGTTCGCCGGGACCTCGCTGCGGGCCGTCGCCACGGAGGCGGGGGTCTCCCACGCCCCGGTGCGCCACCGCTTCGGCCCGTTCCGGGGCCCTTTCCGCCCTTTCCGATTCCGGTCCTGGCGGCCCCGGCAGGGGTTCAGAGACCCCCGGAGACGCGCAGCACCGTTCCCGTCGCGTAGGACGCGTCGGGGGACAGGAGCCAGGCGACCGCGCCGGCGATCTCGACGTCCTTCCCGGCTCTGCCCAGCGGGATGCGCGACGCGGCCTTGGCCGGGCGGTCGGGGTCGCCCATCGCCGCGTGCATGTCGGTCTCGATCAGACCGGGGGCCACGGCGTTGACACGGACCCCGTCCGGGCCGAGCTCCTTCGACAGTCCCACGGTGAGGGCGTCCACGGCGGCCTTGGTCGCGGCGTAGTGCACGTACTCGTGCGGGCTGCCGAGGGTCGCGGCGGCCGAGGACACGTTGACGATGGAGCCCGAGCCCTGCGCGGCCATGTCGCGGGCGGCCCGCCGGCAGCACAGCAGGTAGCCGAGCAGGTTCACGTCGACCACCCTCCGCAGGACGTCGGTCCGCGCGTCCGCGAGCCTGCCCAGCGGGCCGGTCACCCCGGCGTTGTTCACCAGACCCGTCACAGGTCCCAGCGGGGCGGCCGCGTCGAACAGCCGCTCGACGTCCTCCTCCGAGGAGGTGTCCGCGCGCACGGTGACGCAGCGCGCCCCGGCCGCCCGCACGGCGGCGGCGGTCCGCTCGGCCGCGCCCTCGTCGCTCACGTAGCCGAGCACCAGGTCGTGGCCGTCGGCGGCCAGCCTGACGCAGGTCGCGGCGCCGATGCCCCGGCTTCCTCCGGTGACGACGGTGAGCGGACGAGACACGGTGTACCCCCTGTGAACTGCTTCCACGGACGTCCAGGTTCTATCGTGGCGCCCCCGGGGGCACCGCCGCCGCCCCCGGCGGGGACGGGTACACGTCCGGACGACCGCGGCCGGGAGCCGGAACCCCCGGCCCCCGGTCACGCGATACCGCGGCGCTCGGGCCGCGCCGGACCCGGCGTCCCCGTCCGCGGGCGTCCCCGTGGTGCGACCCCCACAGAGGCACCACGGGGACGCGCTCAGGAGAGGACGTCGCGCAACTCCTCCAGGAACCGCAGGAGGGCGACCGACCCGGGGTCCCGCTCTCCGGCCCCGCGCTCGCCCACCCAGGCCGCGCGGCCCTTCGCCGACGTCAGCCCGCTGGTCTCCTCGACGGCGCGTCCGGCCGCGGACGCGGCGGCCCGTGCGGCTGCCGCGGGGTCGTCCGCCCCTGCCAGGGCCTCCTCCACCAGAAGGAGCCCGTCCACGAACGTCTTGTCGCCGGGCTCGGCCCCGCCCCGCTCCCGCACCTTGCGGGAGACCGCGGCGGTGAGGCGCGCGGCGTCGCGGACCGAGACGGACGGGAGCTCCTCCGACTCGGCGGCGGCGGCGAGCACGCCCGCGCCTGTCAGCGCGGCGAACGTCGAGGGGTTGGCCGACGCGAACGCCGTCGCCGCGGCGCGCAGGACGTCGGCGTGGTGGGCGTCCTCGGGCAGTGCGAGAAGCGCGTCGCGGACGGCCGCGGCCCCGGAGGAGACCGTGATCCCCAGGTCGCCGTCACCGAGCCGCGAGTCCAGCAGCCGCAGCTCCTCCGCGTGCGACGGCATGCGCTCCATGGCCTCGACCAGCGTGCCGCGCAGCGCGCCGGCGGTACCGGTGCGGCGGACGGCGGGGGCCGAACCGTGACCGGGGCCGGTGTCGGAGGCCCCGTCCACGCGCGCCCCCGGCGCCTCCGTGTTCCCCTGGCCGAAGAACGGGGACGCGGCAGGGGCGTCGAGCAGCGCGGCCAGATCGTCGTCGAGCAGCAGCACGGAGACCGAGGCCCCCGCCATCTCCAGGCTCGTCGCGAACTCGCCGACGTAACGCCGGTGGATGGCCACGCCGCGCTCCTCCAGCACCTGGTGGACCCGGCGGTACACCAGGTACAGCTCCTCCAGGGGGGTGGCGCCCAGGCCGTTCACCAGTACCGCGACGCGGTCCCCGGGTGCGGGCTCCAGCTCCCCGAGGATCTCGGCGAGGAAGCGGTCGGTGATCTCGTCGGCCGTCTCCAGCGCGCCCCGGTGGCTCCCCGGTTCGCCGTGGATGCCGATGCCGACCTCCATCTCCCCCTCGTCGAGAGTGAACGTGGGCTCGCCGGCGGCGGGGAGGATGGTGGGGGACAGCCCGACACCCATCGTGCGCGTGGCGTCCGACGTGCGCTGGGCCACCGACCGCACCGTCTCCAGGTCGTCGCCGCGCTCGGCGGAGGCCCCGGCCGTCTTGTAGGCGAAGAACAGCCCCGCCACGCCGCGCCGTGTGTGCTCCCTGCCCCGGGGGGCGGACATCACGTCGTCGGTGCCCAGCACCGTCGCCGTCCGGATGCCCTCCGCCGCCACGACGTCCGCGGCCAGGTCGAAGTTGTAGACGTCCCCGCCGTAGTTGCCGTACAGGTACAGGACGCCGGCGCCCCCGTGGCTGGCGCGCGTCGCCGCGGCGATCTGCTCGGCGGAGGGGGAGGAGAACACGTTCCCCACGGCCACCCCCGTGGCCAGGCCCTGCCCCACGTAGCCGAGGAACAGCGGCAGGTGGCCGGAGCCGCCCCCGGTCACGATGCCGACGCGGCCCTCGACGGGCGCGTCGGCGCGCACCAGCGCCCTGCGGTCGCCGGTCGCGGCGCGCAACCGGTCGGGGTGCGCCATGAGCAGCGACTCGGTGACCTCGTCGACGAAGTCCTCCGGCCGGTTGATGATCTTCTTCAGCGCCATCCGCGCTCACTCACCTCTCGGTCCGTCGCCCCTGGGGCGGGTTCTGCGGACGCCGCGGGGGCGTCCGGTGGCCGTGTGCGCACCCGGGGAGGGAGCCCCCGGGCCGCCGGAATCAGGCCAGTGCCTCCGCCGTCTCCCTGAGCACGTCCAGGTCGGCCTCGGAGACCGCGTCGCCGCAGACCCTCGCGGGCCCCGCGGCGATCCCCTGGACCTCCAGCCCCGCCTTGAGGTGCGGGATGCTGCCGCTGCGCACCGCCGCCACCGCGCGTGCCACGAGTGGCTGCGCGGCACGCACCCCGTCGGTGTCACCGCTGTTCAGGGCGTCGCGCAGTGCCACGAACGGCCGGGGGAAGACGGAGGACACACCCGAGACCACGCCGAGGCCGCCCGCGCGCACGAACTCCTCGAAGGCGATGTCGTTACCGGACAGGACGTCGAACCCGGAGGGGGCCTCCGCCAGGTAGGCCGACACCGAGGCGTCGCTCTCACCGCTGATCTTCACCCCGCGGACGCCGGCGTCGCGGAGGCGGCGGAGCACCGAGGGCGCGGCCGGGGTGGTGGAACGCGCCTGGAACAGGTAGGCGTGCACCTCGGCGCCGTCGGCCGCCGCCACCAGGCGCTCGTAGTAGCGCACCAGCGCGTCCTCGGGCGCGGGCAGGAAGTAGGGCGTGACGGCGGCGAGACGGGTCGCCCCGGCGCCGACGGCGGCGCGGACCAGGGACTCGGCCTGGCGGGGCGCGGACGCACCCACGTGGGCGTAGACCCGCTCCGGGCCGAAGACGTCCAGGGCCAGACCGATGACCCTGGTCCGCTCGTCGTCGTCGAGGGCGGTGAACTCGCCGGTGGTCCCGGCGACGAACACGCCGTCGACGCCCTGTTCGCGGACCGCCGTGAACAGCGCGGTGGCGCCGTCGGGGTCGAGGGACTCGTCCCGGGTGAACGGGGTCGGGAGGGCGGTGATCACCTTCGCGTGGGCGGACATGCGTGGTTCTCCTCGGGTGGGGACGGGGCGGCTGCCGGGCTGGCCCGGGTCAGGACGCCGGGGTGGTGGTGCTCTCGGCCGCGCGGGCGCGGCGTGCGCGCCACGCGGTGCGCAGCGGCGGCACGACGAGAGCGAGTGTGCTCACCGCCAGCAGGCCGAGTGCGATGGGGCTGGTCAGGATGTTCTCCGGGCCGCCGATCTCCAGGGCGCGGCGGAGGTTGCCCTCGGCCAGGGTGCCCAGGATCAGGCCGAGGACGACGGGGCCGGGCGGGATGCCGAAGCGCTTCAGGAACAGGCCGACGAGGCCGAACACGATCATCACGGCGACGTCGAAGACGCTGTTGTTCACGGCGTAGGTGCCGACCATGCAGAACACGAGGATGACCGCCCACAGGAAGTGCTGCGGGAGTTCCAGGAGCTTGGCGACGCCGCGCATGCGCAGGACGCTGATCACGAGGGCGACCACCGTCGCGATCAGCATGATCCCGGCGATGCTGTAGACCAGTTCGGGCTGGTTGGCGAACAGGGACGGGCCCGGCTGGATGCCCCAGACGACCATGGAGCCGATCATCACGGCCATCACGGAGTCGCCGGGCAGGCCCAGGGCCAGCGTCGTCGTCACGGATCCGCCGAGGGTGGCGTTGGACGAGGTGTCCGCGGCGGTGATCCCCTCCAGCGAGCCCTTGCCGAACTCCTCGGGCCGCTTGGAGGCCCTGCGGGCCTGGTCCCAGCCGAGGATGCCGGCGATGTCCCCGCCGGTGGCGGGCACGACGCCGACCACGGCGCCGACTCCGCTGCCGACGGCCATCGGCTTGAGCATGGTGCGCCAGTCCGAGCGCCTGGGGAACCAGCGGCCGAAGTCCTTGATCGGTTCCACGCCGCGGCCCCGGCGGTGCACGAGGATCTGGTTCATCACCTCGGCGATGCCGAAGAGGCCGATGATCGCGGCGATGAACGGGATGCCGTCGGACAGCTCGGGCACGCCGAACGTGAACCGCGGTGTGCCCGTGATGGGGTCGCGGCCGACGGCTCCCAGGAGCAGGCCGAGCCCACCCGCCATGAGCCCCTTGACGATCCGGCCGCCGGACACCCCGATCATCATCGTCAGGCCGAACACGACCAGCGCGAACATCTCGGCGGGACCGAAGTTCAGGGCCAGCCGGGACAGCGGGATCGCGGCGACCATGAGCAGGACGACGCCGACGAGCGTCCCCCACGCCGAGGCGAAGGCCGACGAGGTCAGGGCCAGCCCCGCCTTGCCCTGGCGGGCCATGGCGTAGCCGTCGAAGGTCGTGGCGATGGACGCGGGCGTCCCCGGGGTGTTGATGAGGATCGCCGGGACGCGGTCGCCGAAGTTCGCCGCGACGTAGATCGTGAGCAGGACCGCCAGACCGGGAAGCGGTTCGAGCGAGAGCGTGAAACCGCTGGCCAGAGCGACGGCCATGGTGGCGGTCACGCCGGGGAAGGCGCCGACGAGCATGCCCAGCAGGGCGCCCGCGGCGATGCACAGCAGGACCGTGGGGTCCAGGAGGGCGCTGAAGCCCTCGACGATCGGACTCATAGTGGCACTCTCAGGAGGACGCCGAACAGAAGGTAGAGGATCGCGGTCACGCCGATCGGGAAGAGGATGAGCGCCTTCCACCCGCGGCCGCCGCCCAGCCAGGTCAGGGCCACGAACAGGATCGCCGTGGAGACCCGGAAGTCGACGAAGTACCAGAGGACCCCGTAGCCCGCGATCGACGCGAGCATCGCGGCGAGCCGCCACGCCCCCTGGCGGGTCGCGGCCTCGGGCTCGTCCTCCTCCACCGTCACGGACGGCCGGCGGAGGGTTCCCGCGGCCAGGCAGACGCTCAGCAGCAGGAGGAGGACGGCCAGGAGCTCCGGCCACCACCTCGGGCTGAACTGGGTGAGGCGGGCCCCTTCGGGGATCTGCGTGGCCAGGGCGAAGGCGGCCGCGGCGAGCGCGGCTCCCGCGGCGGCGGGGACCAGGTCCCTCAGTCTGCGTCCCGGACGCGCCCCGCCCGAGGCGGGCGCGTCCGGGGTCGTGGTCGTGTCGGCCACGGTGCTCAGTCCTGGCCCTCGAGCAGGGTGCCGAAGCGGGTGTACTCCTGGTCGACGAACTCGGCGAACTCGTCGGAGGGCACGTTGACCGGGACGTTCCCCGAGTCGGCGATGATCGTCCTGAACTCGTCGGAGTCGGCCGCCTCGGAGAAGGCCTCCTCCAGCTTCGTGCGGACCTCGTCGGGGAGGCCGGTCGGCGCGCCGATGCCGCCCCAGCCGCCGATCACGACGTCCACGCCCTGCTCGGTGGCGGTCTCCACCCCGGGCAGCGACTCGGAGGGCTGGGAGTCGAAGAGGGCGAGGACGCGGAGCTGGCCGTCCGCGTGGGCGGGCGCGGTCTCGGAGATGCCCGCGATCACGGCGTCCACCTGGCCGCCGACGGCGGCCGTGACGGCGGGGGCGCCGCCGTCGAAGGGCACCGGCTGGAACTCGGTCTCGGTGGCCTGGCCCAGCTCGGTGGTGGCGGCCTCCCAGATGGAGCCCGCACCGGAGTTGGACACGGAGATCGAGCCGGGCTCGGCGCGGGCGGCCTCGACGAGGTCGTCGAGGGTCTCGTAGGGGCTGTCGTCGGGGACGGCGATGGTGGCGGGGACCGACACCATCTGCCCGATGAGGTCGTAGGCGGCCGGGTCGACGTCGTAGCCCTGGTAGCCGAGCATGACGGTCTCGACCGGCAGGTAGCCGATGCTGTAGCCGTCGGGCGCCCGCCCGGCGAGGTTCTCCAGCCCCACGGATCCGGCGCCGCCGCTGCGGTTCTCCACGATGATGCTCTGCCCCAGGGAGTCCTCCATCTGGGAGGCCAGGGTGCGGGCCGCGAGGTCGGACGCGCCTCCGGCGTCGTAGGGCACCACGAGGGTGATGTCCTGGCTGGGGTAGTCCGCGGCGTCCTCGCTGACGCCGCCCCGGTCGGCGCAACCGGCCGTGAGGGCGGTGATCGCCAGTGCGGCCGCGGTCAGGCGGAAGGTGGTGGAACGCATGGTGCTCTCCGGTGATTCGGTGGAATCGGCTCCGTGGGTCGGTCGCGGGACTTGAGCCGAGGGACGGCGGGGCGCGGTCGCGTGCCGCCGGGTCAGTGGGACGTGGTCTGCGTGTAGGGAGCCCGGAGCCTGAGCCTGGCGTTGTCCAGGTGGCCGCGGAGCTCGTCGAGGACGGCTTCGGGTTCGCCGGACTCGACCAGGCCGGCGAGGACCTCGTGTGCGCGGACGGAGGGACCGAGGTCCTCGTAGCGCTCGTTGGAGGCCAGGAGGAGCACCTCGATGGTGGGCCGGTACTGCGCCCACACGTCGGCGAGGCGGCGGTGCCCGGCCACGTCGTAGAAAACCGAGTGGAAGCGCACGTCGGCGGCGGTGAAGGCGTCGGGATCGCGCTCCTCGCGGGCCCTCCGCATCTGCTCCAGAGGAGCCCGGAGGCCTTCGGTGAGCCTGGCCCGGTCGCGGCCCAGACCGATCTCCAGCGCGAGCTGTTCGAGGGAGCCCCGCAGCGAGAAGAGCTCGTCGATGTCGTCCCCGCCCAGGCCCACGACGGTGGCGCTGCGGCGGTTGGTGTCGATGAGTCCCTCGGAGGCGAGGATCTTGAGCGCGTCGCGGATGGGACCGCGGCTCAGGTCGAACTGCTCGGCCAGATGCCCCTCGACCAGCGACGTGCCGGGCGCGTAGCGCCCGGTGATGATCAGGCGCCGGAGTTCTCCGGCGACCTTCTCGCCGAGTGCCCGCTGCTTGATGGGCAGGATCTCCGACATGTCTTCCCTTCGGTTAACTGTTAACTGTTAACCAGATTGAATCACGGTGTGACCTATGTCAATCCCTGGTGTTGTTGGTGTCTCTTGGGGTTTTTGTCTGGTTGCGCGGATCCCTTGCCCGGCAGCGGTTCCGGCGTTCCGGGCGGTCGAAAAAATCCGGACCCGGCCGACATCTCACCATGGCGGAGGGGAGTTGTCCGCACACCCTCGGTGCTCATGGTGTGTCCGGGAGGTGACTGTGCGGTGTCCCCGGGAGGTCCTCGGGCTCCGGGGCGGCCGCCGGTGTTCGGCGTTCCCGTGGATTCACGCGGTGGGGGCCGCGTACCTTCGAGGGCGTAGGGCCGCGCCGCGGCGCCGCGGGGGCGCCCGGCGGACGGGCGGGTCCGCGCCGCCGCCACGTACGGAGAGGTCACCCGAGATGCCGGAGAAACCCGGACAGGCGCCGTTCGCCGCCACGGCGAGCGGCGCGCTGGTGTGCGAGGACGGGCTGGTCCGTCCCCCCTGGGCAGCCAGGGACCCGCTGCTGCGCGCCTACTACGACACCGAGTGGGGCATGCCCGTCCGCGACGAGCGCGGGGTCTTCGAGCGGATCAGCCTGGAGGCGTTCCAGGCGGGGCTCTCCTGGGCCACCATCCTGCGCAAGAGGCCGGCCTTCCGCGCCGCCTTCGCCGGCTTCGACCCCGACACGGTGGCCGGGTACGGCGAGAACGACGTCGAGAGGCTGCTGGGCGACGCCTCCATCGTGCGCAACGGGAGGAAGATCCGCGCCACCGTCCGGAACGCGCGGGCCACGGTGGCGCTGCGCGACGCGGGAGGGCTGGCCGACCTGGTGTGGTCCTTCCGGCCCGAGCGGACCCCGGCCCCCGCGCGGATCGAAGACGTCCCCACCGCGTCACCCGAGTCGGCGGCCCTCGCCGGCGCCCTGCGCCGTGCGGGGTTCACCTTCACCGGGCCCACGACCATGTTCGCCCTCATGGAGGCGATCGGCATCGTCGACACCCACCTGGTGGACAGCCACCGCCGGGGGACGTCGGGGGTCTGGGCGCGTTCCTGAGCCGGACCCGCCGCTACCGGCGCCCCTGCCGCGGCGGGACAGGACGCCCCCGGCCGAGGAGCCGGGAGACCGAGCCCCGCGCCCGGTCGAGCGGGCTCCGGCTGCGCGTCGCACGGGACAGCAGCAGCGCCCCCTCCACGAGGGAGAGCGCCGACCAGGCGTCCGCGTCCGCGTCCTCGGCCCCGCGGCCCTCGGCCACCAGGCGGTTCGCGAGCGTTGCCTGCCAGGACGAGTACACCCTCCGGCACACGGTGTGCACCAGTTCGTTGGTGGCCGAGACGTCCAGCGCCGTGGCGGCCAGCGGGCAGCCCCCGGCGAACCCCGACTCCTCCATCCTGGCGGCGAAGAGGTCGATCATCCCCTGGACGAGCGCGACCGCGTCGGGAGCCTCCTCGGACAGCTCCCGTATCCGGGCCCCGGTCTCGGCTCCGGCGGCCTCCAGGGCCGCCGCGACGAGCTCGTCCTTCCCTCCCGGGAAGTGGAAGTAGAGGGAGCCCCGGGGCGCCCCGCTGGCCGCCAGGACCTGGTCGAGGTCGGTTCCGGCGTAGCCGTGGGCTTCGAGCTGTTCGCGTGCGCCGTCGACGAGCCGTGTCCGCGTGACCGTTCCCCTGGTGCCCATGACAGCGACAGTAGGCCGAACCGTACAGTGCGTACAGCGGAACCGTCGGGACACGCGGACCGGCGGTCCCTGACCGCCGGCCCCCGGTGCCCGTTCAGGTCACGGACCCCCGCCGACCAGGTGGTCGACGAAGGAGCGGTAGTCGCGCAGGGCCAGCCGCAAGGACTCGGTGTCCGATCCGTCGCCGTCGCTCCACGCGGAGCGGAGCGCGGATCTGCGCGCCCCGAGCTCGGCGACCACGGCGTCGGCGACCTCCTCCGCCAGCGCGTCGGCGTCGCGCACGGCTCCCCGGGGGTCGTCGACGAATCCGCCCTGCGCCTCCTTCCAGCGGTCCCGTACCTCGCCCGGCTCCAAGCCGCGCGGCCCGAGACGCCACGCCCCGGGGGCACTGCCGGGAGCGGCGCGGTCCTGCCCGGCGGGTGCGGGTTCGGGTTCGGGCGCGGTCACGGGGGAGACCGAGGGGGTGGGGGAGGGCTCCGGGTCGGTCACCTGTGCGTCGACCGTCACGACCCGTGCGGTCTCCGGATCCGCCTGGCCGCCCGGGCCCGCGTCCACCGGACGGGGCTCCTCGCGCACCGCCTCCGCGCCGGGACCCGCCACGTGTGCGGTTCCCGCGTGCGCGCCGCTCCGCCGCCTCTGCTCGGGGGCCTTGCCGCCCGCGGGACGCGGTTCCCCGGCCGTCCCGGGCTCCTGCCGCCCGCGGGGTCCGCTGCGGCCCTGTGCCCGCGGGGTCCGACGGACCCCGCGCTTGTCCTGGTCCTGCTCCGTCCGTCCGGCGGTGTCGTCGTGATCGCTCACCGGTCCGCCTCCGTTTCGGTCTCACTGCGCGTTCGTTCCATCACGGTCCTGTCCGACCTCGCGGCCCTGTCCGACCTCGCGGTCGGCGCCGTGCCGGGGGTCTCGGGCAGCCCGCCCAACAGTGCCTCCACCAGGCCGCGGTGGGCCACGAGCTCCTCGCGCAGACCCTCGGTGTCGCCCGGGTCCGTGGCGGGGCGGTCGGCGCCGCGCACGCGGTGGAACTCGGCCACCGCGGCCGGGTGGTCCACCGACAGGTCCGCGGCGCTCCGCTCGAAGCCGCCGTCGTCGGAGGACGTGCGGCCGGCGTAGCCGAGATCGGCCATGATCCCCTCCACCAGCCCGCGGGCGTTCCGCACGGCGGTGACGGGATCGTCCACGAATTCCTGCTGCACCGCGGCCCACGTGCCGGCGTGCGCCTCGCGCTCGCGGTCGGTGAGCCTGCGGAGCCTCATGCCCTCGCGGCGGCTGAGCCGCTCGGACAGGTCCCGCTCTGCGGCAGCCCTGTCGCCGTGGGCCTCCACGGCGCGCTCGTACTCGGCGCCGAAGCGCTTTCTGAGCCGGGCGGTGCGCCGAGCCGGTAGAAGGGAGGAGCGCGCGACGAGCGCGACTCCTGCGGCGACGATGACGACCGCCGCGATGACGATGATGACAACGGTTCCGGTCTCCACGGGGGGTACCTCCTGTCGTCTGGTCGTGTTGCCCTGCCCGGATGATTCACCCCAAAACGCGCGCCGGGGCCGGTCGGTCACTCGCCGCAGGTGAGAGCTCCGCAAGCGCCGGAAACGGCTGTGGACCGGCGCTCCGTGACGTCCGGAGAACCGGACACAGGCCTCCTGCACCCCGTGCGGCACACACGCCCACCCATGGCGCGGGAGGCCCGAGGACGACGAACGCCACCCGGTCCCGGGCCGCTGCCCGCATCCCGTGTCGGGACGGGGGCGACACCCGCCCGTCCAGGCGTGCGTGGGGACCGCGCCGTCGCGGGCCCCCGCCTCGACGGAGGCCCGCACCGGTCGGGGGAGCCCCGGCCCCCGACCGGGCGAACCGCCCGTCACCGGTCAGGGCCGGGCGTCCAGGAGTTCGTCACCGAGCCAGTCCCGCGGTCCGCCCCGGTCGAGGCGCCGCAGGAAGGACAGGACGCCGGAGGCCCCCGTCGCCCAGCCGCCGCCCGGCTCGCGGGTGTGGTCCAGGAGGACCGGGGCCTCCGGCGTCCCGGCCGAGCGCACCAGGACCAGCCCCGCGACGTCGAGGGCCGCGTCCCGGGGGGCCGACCCGCCCGTGAGGTCGGCGGTGTCGAGCAGGAACTCCCCGACCCCCGCGAGCCCGCAGCACTGGCAGGCGACCTGCATCTTCGGGGCGTGGGCGCGGCAGCGCGCCGCGGCGGTCGCCGCCAGTTCGGTGTAGCGCGGCTCGTCCCACACCGCGCCGGCCCGGAGCAGGACGCCGCCGATCCCGGTGAGCCCCTGACAGAAGGAGGCGACCATGGGCCGGGCCTCGGGCGCGGCGGCCGCCGCGACCAGTCCGGGCACGAGCCCGGCCAGCACGTCCAGGCAGGCCGCGGCCTCCGCCCCCGCGTCCGTGTCCCCGGCGGCGGCCTCCAGGCACAGGAGGAAGTGGGCGACGCCCGCCACGCCGTGCGAGAACCCCAGACGCGTCGTCACCTCGTCGTGGTCGCGGGGGTCGGGCGGGGACGAGCGCAGCCCCTCCGCGGGGGACGGGGCGACGAGCCGCTCCGCGCAGCTTCGGGCCAGAGCGAGGCGGGAGTCGTCCCCGCAGAGCCTCCACAACTGCAGTTGGGCGAGCCCGATCCCCGCGAGCCCGGAGGAGTGGTCGGTCCCGGTGACCGACTCCGGAGCGGTACGCGCCAGACCCCGCACCGCCTCGAACAGGACCGGCTCGTCCAGCTCCCGGGCGGCCGTGGCCAGGAACAGGGCGGTGCCCGCCTCCCCGTCCTGGAGACCGGGCAGCTGCCGGCGCAGCGCGAGGAAACCCGTGGTCCAGTGCGCGAGGGCGCGTGCCAGGCCCAGGGACTCGGGGTCCCCCTGGCGCAGCAGCTCCATGCCCACACCGGCCGATCCCCGGTACAGGTTGGTGGGGCTGGGCCGTCCTCCGGGCGATCCGCCGCGCCCGGCCAGCAGGTCGCGGGCCACTCCCCGGGTCTGCTCCAGGGCGTTCGCGACCAGGGAGGGCAGGGAGGCGCGGGTGACCGTGTAGCGCGGATCGGCGCGGAGCGGCGGGTGGTCCGCGCCCGAGCGGAGCAGGTCGGCCGCCGCCCTGCGCTCGGCGGGGTCGGGGGACATCAGGCCCGGCACCGCGCGGGCGCAGGGAGGGACGCCGCCCTCCAGGGCGGCCAGCGCGGTGCGTGCGCGCCCGTCGTCGGGGACGGCCGCCGTGGAGCGGGCGGCCGGGTCGATGCCGGTGACCGCGTACAGCAGCGTGGCCCCCAGCGAGTAGAGGTCGTCCTCCGCGCAGGCGGGTTCGCCGAGCTCCTGGGCGGGCGAGGAGTAGCCCGGGGTCCAGCCGTGGACCTGGTCCCCTTCGAGGTGGCTGATCTCGAAGTCCACCAGGAAGGGGGTGCCGTCGGCGGCGAGGACGATGTTCTTGGGCGCCAGGTCGCGGACGAGCACGCCGCGCCCGTGGACGGCGTCGAGCAGCCCGAGCAGGTCGCGGCCCAGGCGTGCGAGGTCGCGTCCGGCCGTGGTGTACGTGCCGTTCTCCGCGACGTCGGTGCGCAGGTCGCGGGGGCCCACGTCCGTGGTCACGAGGAACTCGTCGGCGCCGTGCCGGAAGTGGTCCACCACGCGGGGGACGCCGGCGACGTCCTCCAGGCGGCGCAGCACGGCGGCCTCGCCGCGCAGCCGGTGGCGCGCGTCGCGGGAACCGTCGGCTTCCTCGCCCGTGTACGCGCGGCGCTCCTTGACGACCACCCCCGTCCCCGACTCCCGGTCGGTGCCGCGGTAGACGCCGCCGACGGCGGTGTGGGCGATCGCCCCCGGCACCAGGAAACGCCCGCCGAGCAGGACCGGCCCCGGGTCGCCCCCGGCGGGGGCGGGCGGCCGTCCCGTGAACGGGTCGGGCAGCCAGTCCGGTGCCTGGTAGCGCCCGTCCGCGGCGCCGGGGCGCTCGCGCCCCTCGCCGTCGTGGAGGACCAGCTGGAAGTCGCCGTTGCCGTCGATGCCGTAGGCCCCGGCGAACGGCGCGTAGCGGTAGTGGACCGGTGAGTCCGGGCGCAGCCTGCGGTCGCTGGGGATGTTCGGCCCCTCCATGCCGACCAGCTCGGCGGCGAGCTTCTCCGCCAGGTCCGCGAAGTCGTCCGGGCGGGTGTAGACGGTGACGCCCTTGCCGACCGCGCCGGGGCGGTTGTGATGGGAGTTGAGCTCGCGCATGACCTCCGTGGTGCGCGCGAACTTGAAGCGGCACGGCGTGCGCAGCAGCAGGGGGAGCACGCGGTCGACCGTGGCCAGGAGGGTGACCGGGCGGGCGGACACGTGGATCTTCCACCCCTGGGGCGGCAGGTCGAGGCCGGGGAGCGCCACGTCCGTCCAGGGGCCGTAGTCGGAGACCACGCGCCCCGCGGCCACGGCCCGATCCCTCATCCCGACCGTGCACGTGCGCGTGCCGGCGTACTCCCGCACCCTGGTCTCCCTCATGTCGTCGGTGGCGAAGACGGGGCGGCCGGCCGAGCGGCCGACCGCCCCGTCGCTGAAGCGGTCAGGTCACGGGGTGACCTCGCCGCCCAGCAGGGTGAAGGGACCCCGAACCCGGGTCTGCTGACAAGCGGTGCCGTCCACCCCGGGCGGCAGCGCTCCCTCGTGGCGCAGGTGGAGGAGGGCGATCGTTCCGTGGCGGCCCGTGTCGGAGGGGCCGGCGCTCGTGCTCATGGCTCCTCGAAGGGGTCGTCGCGGTCGATTCGGGCTGTCGGCAGTGCCCGTGCGGGCCCTGATCGGGCTAGAGCGAGTAGCCGTCGCAACGGATGGTGAAGCCGGAGACGCAGGTGTTCCTGCACTCCAGGTTGAGGCGCTCGGAGGCGAGCTCGGTCTCGGCCCCGAGGGAGATCAGAGCGGTCGTGTCAAGCGATCCGGCGTCGCGGGGGAATTCCTGTGCGGACATGTGTCCTCCAGATCTAGAAACTCTTTGTTAATGGCCGACTACCTTGGGTAGTCTTGCCAGGAGTATTGATCCCCCTCCCCCCATTGCGAAAACGCCGGGGAGTCGGGACAACCCGACCTGGCCCCCAGGGCGGATGGTTTTGCCCCCATGAGGAGCGAATTGGAACCAGGAACACAGGCCGAAGTTCCGATCGAAGTGCCATCCCCAAAAACAGCGGAAGTTCGGCCCGAATCCCCTTCACCGGCGGCGATCAGGACCGAGGCGCTGGTCAAGACCTACCCGGGCGTCGAAGCCGTCCGCGGCCTGGATCTGCTCGTGCACCCCGGGGAGATCTTCGGTTTCCTGGGGCCCAACGGGGCGGGCAAGTCCACCACCATCTCGATGCTCTGCGCCCTCACCCGGCCCACCAGCGGAGAGCTGTGGGTGGCCGGCCACGACGTCCGCACCTCCCCGGCCGCCGTGCGGCGGTCCATCGGCGTGGTCTTCCAGGGCTCCACCCTGGACGACAAGCTGACGGTCGAGGAGAACCTGGCCATCCACGCCGCCCTCTACGGCGTTCCCCGGCGCCAGGTGCACGAGCGCGTCGTGTCGATGCTGAGCCTGGCCGACCTGCTCGACCGGCGGCGCAGCCTGGTCCGCACGCTCTCCGGCGGGATGAAGCGCCGACTGGAGATCGCCCGCGGCCTGCTGCACCGGCCCCACGTGCTCTTCCTGGACGAGCCCACGGTCGGCCTCGACCCGCACAGCCGGGCCGAGGTCTGGCGGCACGTGCACCGGATGAGGCACGAGTCGGGGGCCACCGTCCTGCTCACCACCCACCAGCTGTCCGAGGCGGACAACTGCGACCGGCTGGCCATCCTGGACCACGGGCGGGTCGTGGCCCTCGGCACCCCGGGCGAACTGCGCTCGCGGATCGGCCGCGACCGCATCAGGCTGGTCACCTCCGATCCCGAGGAGTGCTCCCGGCGACTCGCCGAGTCCCTGGGGCTGAGCCCTTCGGCGGAGGACGGAGCCGTGGTGGTGAGGGTCGAGGACGGCGCGGCCGTGCTCCCGGCGGTCATGGCCGCCCTCGGCGGGTCCGTCACCTCGGTGTCCCTGGTCCGGCCGACCCTCGACGACGTGTTCCTGCACTACACGGGCCGCAGCATCGGCTCGGAGCCCGAAGGGGGGACCGCCGCGTGAGCGTCGCACCGACCACTCCGCCGGCCGCACGGCTGGGCGCCGAGGGGCGCGCGGTGGCCGCGGTGTGGAAGCGCGAGATGATCACGTTCCGGCGTGAGCGCCTGCACCTGGTGGTCAGCCTGCTCCAACCCCTGCTGATCCTCGTCGCCCTGGGGGTGGGGCTGGGGACGGTGGTCCCCGAGGACGGCTCCGGCCTCGGCTACGTGACGTTCCTCTTCCCCGGCGTCCTGGTGATGGCGATCCAGCCGCCGGCGTTCGCCACCGGCGCCTCCATCCTGTGGGACCGCGAGTTCGGCTTCCTGCGGGAGATGCTGGTCGCGCCCGTGCGCCGGGAGTCACTGCTGCTGGGCAAGGTACTGGCGGGCACCACCATCGCCACGTGCCACGGCGGGATCCTGCTCGTCTTCGCCGGGGCCGCGGGAGTGCCCTACGACGCGGCCCTCTTCGCCGGGTTCGTCGCGGTGCTCGCGCTGGCCTCGTTCGCGATGACCGGCCTCGGGGCGCTGCTCGCGGTCTGGGTGCCCAGCCCCAAGAGCTTCCAGGCCGCCACCGGCCTGCTCCTGGGGCCCCTGGTGTTCCTGTCGGGGGCGTTCTTCCCGCTCAGCGGGTTGCCGTCCTGGCTCGCCGCGCTCACCGCCCTCAACCCCCTGACGTACGCGGTCGACGCGGCCAGGCGCACCCTCGTCGCCCGCCTGCCCGCCGACTCCGCCGGCGGCATGTTCCAGGGGCTGGAGCTGTGGGGGGTGCCGTTGCCGGTGTCCGTGGAGCTGACGGTGCTGACGGTCTTCGGCACGGTGTTCCTGCTGGCGGCGGCACGGCGCTTCGCCCGCCCCGACTAGGGCGGCGCCGGAAGGGCGCGGCCCGCGCCACACCGGGTCCGGTCCCGTCGGGGTACAGAGGGTCCGCCGTGCCCGGCGGCCCGCCGAGGGGCCCACCGGAAGGGCCGAGCGCGTCGCGCACCCGCCCGACCGGACCGCGGCCGGGGGACGCGTTCGACGCCGGGGAAGCCGGGGCGGGGGGTGGCACGTGTGGGGCACGTAGCGGGCACGCGGCCCGTACAGACCCCTGGAAACGCGAGAGGCCAGGTCACCGGAAATCCGGTCTGACCTGGCCTCTTGCTGTGTGGAGCGGATGACGGGAATCGAACCCGCGCTATCAGCTTGGGAAGCCGAGAACCCTGCTGGTGGCTGACCTCGCACTTCATCTACCTGCGCGGATGCGTCCCGTCTCCCCGTGACTCCCCGTGGTTCCCCGGTGTTGCCCGCCCCGTGTGGCACGTGTGTGGCACGGCAACGACTACGAGTAGAAGTGGTCCCAGTAGCCATCCAGGCTCACGTTGAAGCTCTCCGGATGGTTCAGGCGCAGGTGTTCGAAGCGTTCGCCGAGGGCCACGATGGTCTCGTGGATGGTGAGGGGGCCGAAGTCCTCCCGGAGGGCGTGTGCTGCTTGGATGCGGCGGCCGTCGAAGAGCAGTTGGTCGACACGGTCCCACTCTTCGGGCACGGTCACTCCCTGGTGTTCGGTCAGTACGGGGTATCTCCTCGGGCGGGTGTCCGGTGCGCTCACCCTGGACACCACCACAGCGCCATCCGGGGTGGGGCACCACGGTTATGGTCCCGCGCGGGTTCTGGCGCGATCGGCCGGTACTCCCGCACGTCCTGTGTCGCGCCAGGTTCCGTGTGGGTTCGGGGGGTCCAGGGGGCGCGAGCCCCTTGGTACCACCAGTCCCTGAACAGCACTAATACAACGCGGTCAATGGTGCTGTCGATTGATTACGGGGAAATCGCAACCGTTCGTCGTGGGAGCACGTCAAGCTAGCAACAGAACGACCGGTGGTCGCGCTCGGGACCGGGCGGCAGCCCGCAGCCCGAGCGCAAGCCACTCGGCCGCCGCGACGGCGCTCGCGCCGTCGCCTTGATCCCATACAGCCCAACTCGGCAGAGATTATGGACATGGCAGAAGATACCAACAGGTCGGCTAGCTCGACAATTGCAGGCTATAGGTACCAATTCGATCTCACGATCTTGGAAATCCTGTCAGCTGATTCTTCTGAGATTCTGACAATAGAAGGCGTGGAAGATGTAGATAAGTCTGGATTCGGTGGTTCGTCTCTCGTTCAATGTAAGTATCTTTCCTCTCAGAAGTACTCTTTGGCAGGTCTTCGGTCTTCATTAATTCCAATGTTGGATTCGTTTGAACGGGGCCTGCGGTCGAATTATATCGTGCATGCGCATTTTGGTAAAGAGACTTCCCAAGTCCCGAGATCTCTGACAGTTGATGAGCTGAAGACTAGCTTGACGGAGCATCAAAAAAAGACTGGGAATACAATCCTTCACTTTGGGAAATATAAGAATTCCACTTTGGAGGATTTCGTGAAATTCCTTTCCATAAAAGGGGGGAAAAGTATGGAAGAACAGAAAAAAGAGGTATTGACCGGGCTGACCTCAGCGATGGAGTGCAGTCGAGAGGAGGCTGTTGGTCTCCACTATGGGAACGCACTCACCTTCGTTGCAGAAAAAGCCTGTCAGAAGGATGTTTCTTCTCGCAGGGTCACTAGAGAACAGCTTCTGAATCACCTTAATAGGAAACCTCTTCTCTACACCATCTGGCATAGAGAAGTTACGTCCATAGAAAATTTTGTCAAGGCAACTGCCCGTAGATTGCGTGCTACCAGGCTCCTTCTACCTAAAAAAAATCGCGTTCTGTACCTAGAGGAGCCTTTGACCGCCAGTCAGGATTCTTTTCTTGATACTGCTGGTTTGATTACTTTTCTGGCACTTGATGATTATGGAGAAGGTCAGCTTTATACGGCTCGACCTTGGACGGTTGTTGTCCGATCCTCCAGTCATTGGTACATGAACCTCAAAAGAGATCTACTAGGAAAGGGGGTTGCTTATTATGACGGGTATGAGGATGTTCTTTTCAATCCGCAGCTATTCCATCGAATGCCTGTCCAAGTCAGGTTTAAACGCGGAGATGCTATCGAAAAAACTTCATACGACATTCGCTTGGTGAATGAAGAGAGTTTCGGTAAGTATCTTAAAGAAGGATTTGAAGTCGATACTATTTTGAGTACAGTACAGGCTGTAGATATGGTTCCGAATAGCGACGCAACGATGGTCCATATTCCGGGGCTCGATGCTGAGAAAATCGTAAGTCTGATTGCGAGAGTTTAATGACTAATATAACGTCAGTTGCCAAGGTCGTCAGTGTATCGCCCGATGCTATCAATATCGAGATATATGCCACTCAGGATTACGAAGATCTTCCAGAACAACTGGAAATCGGTAGCTACGTAAAGATCCATGACGACAGCGGGTCTACCTTGATCGCAATCGTTCAAAGTTACCGAGTTAAAGACGATCTTCACATGGGGGGAGAGTATGGCGAAGCTACTCCGAGATTCATTGTAGAGACGCAGCCAGTAGGTCATATGGATGAAGGAAAATTTAGGCGAGGGGGAAAGAAAATAGCCATCCCTCCGCAACATATCGAGATTGCTTCTGCGGAAGTATTGAGCGAAATCTATGCCTCCGTAGAACCAGAAAAGCGATTCAGTTTTGGAAGTCTAGCTCAAAATAACGGTGTTCGAGCTGTGCTGGATGGAGATAAATTTTTTGCAAAACACATAGGAGTGGTTGGATCAACCGGTTCGGGTAAATCTTGCACGGTCGCTCGAATCCTACAAAGCGGTTCAGAATCATCTCCCGATCAAAAGCATCGTGGCGTCCTCAACAATTCACATATCATCATATTTGACCTTCATGGAGAGTACGCTTCTGCATTCCCTGATGCTTCTGTGATCAGTTCGTCGAATTTGCATCTTCCATGCTGGATGATGAACTCGGAAGAACTGGAAGAAATGTTTATTGAGAGCAATGAGCACAATTCTCACAATCAGGTTTCGCAATTCAGAAATGCAGTGATTTCTAATAAAGTTAAGCATGCTCAGGATGGGTCTGGCTCAAAAATTACTTATGACTCCCCGAGCTATTTTAGTATGCGAGAGGTGGTGAATTACCTCGATAACTTGAATCGTGAGGTGATCAGTAAACTTCCGGGTGAAGACCTTCCTAAGCTGGCTGATGATACTCTTGTTTCTGATCGGTCTCAGGTCTATTTTTCTAAGTGGCATGCCTTCGTTGACGCAAGTCAAAAAGTGGACAGAAGGGCTAGCAATGGCCCCTTTTTTGGGGAGTTTAGCAGGTTTCTGATGCGTATAAACTCCAAGATGAGCGATCGAAGGCTTAGTTTTCTTCTCTCTCCCAAAAAGGACGACGGTGGTGAATATCTGACTCATGACATGGCATCAATTTTGGGCCAGTTTATGGGGTATGGAAAAAAGAAATCAAATGTCACCATTTTGGATCTGAGTGGGATCCCGTTCGAAGTCCTCAGTGTTGTAGTGTCTCTGATTAGTCGACTCGTATTCAATTTTAGCTTCCATTTCCGCAAGGTGGGAAGGCTGGCTGTCCGCGAACTTCCATTCTTGCTGGTTTATGAAGAGGCTCATAACTACGTACCACAGGGGTCGAGTGCTAAGTATAATTCAGTCAAAAGGGCTATCGAAAGGATAGCTAAGGAGGGGAGAAAGTATGGTGTTTCGTTGATGATCGTTAGTCAGAGGCCCTCGGAAATTTCTGAGACAGTATTTTCTCAATGTAATAACTTCGTTGCCATGCGTCTGACAAATCCTATTGATCAAAACTATGTCAAGCGACTCATTCCAGATAGCCTTAGTGCAATCACGGACTCCCTGCCATCACTGGAACAGCAGGAAGCTATCGTGATTGGTGACTCTGTGAATCTTCCTACGATATTGAAGGTCGATCAGGTCATCAATAGGCCGGACTCGCAAGATATTAATTTCCATACAGAATGGAAAGAAGACTGGCTGGAGGTGGCCATGGATGATATTGTCAAGCGTTGGCAACAATGGTGAAATCTAAATATTTAGAAATCTGCTGATTTCATCGAAAGATCATGTCCATTGTTGGAATGGTCTAATTTTGCTCTTGTGTCGCTACCGTTCGATGGTCGGTTCTAAATTTTTCCTCTTGTGTGGGGTGTGAAATGGGGTCCTGATTGTTTTCTCCTGGCAACTATCTACTGCGCAGAGGTCAGCCGTACGCCGTCATGACTGCGAACGCGGGGCGCGTTGAAGTCAAGGGCATCAATCAGCCGCGCCGCGTAGACCTCGGACATACGCTCTGGCACTTGGTGATGTGTGATCCACTGCACAGCCACGGATTCGGAGGTTGGGAGTGGCTCGCCTCCGGTCGGTGTGCAGCGGAAGACTAGGGCGACGATTCCGCGGGACATGTTCTTGTAGACGCCCGTGAGCTGGCCCACCTCGACGTGGATGCCGGTCTCCTCCAAGACCTCGCGGGCAACCCCTTCCTGCGGGGTCTCGTCCAACTCCAGGACTCCGCCCGGTGGTTCCCAGTTGCCGTTGTCCCTGCGCTTGATCACCAACATCCGCCCGTCGTCGCGGATGACGGCTCCCGCTACGGACACGGAGTGTAGCGGCGTTGAATGAACTTGGCTTGTGTCGTCGTCCATTGCCTTGTTCCCCAGGTGTTCGGGGTCACGAAAACAGGTGCGTCTAGAGCGCGTCTTTTGCTCTCTCCAAAGCAAGGCCCCATGGGAAGCGGTCAACCACACTCGATCCGGCTCCGGCATCGTGTGGTACGAACGCATTTTGGCCCACCAACACAGGTACCCGTTCAGTTCGCAGCTTCTCGACGCTCATCTTGAACGGTGCGCGACTGGCGTAGGCGGAGTTCACGAAGGGGAGGATCACTGTCGGAACTTCGAGGCCGATGGCTTCGTTCACCACGTCCAAGACATAGTTGTCGGCAATGCCGTTGGCCAACTTGTTGATCGTGTTGAACGTGGCTGGCGCGATGATAATGGCATCGGCCTGGGGAGAACGTGGATCTCCCGGTGCACGGTGCTGGCTTCGCACCGGTCTGCCGGTCTGCTTCTCCAACGCCTCGACGTCGATGAAGCTCATCGCCGCCGGCGTAGCCATGACCTGAACGGTCCAACCCTCCTCTTGGGCCAAGCCCACGAGGGTGCCGACTTCGGAAGCTGGCCCGGCTGCGCACACCACCACATAGAGGGTTTTCTGTTCACTCACTTAGTCAGGCACCGACCCTTTCCGCGAGTTCGCTGACGTTGCCGTACAGATGCCCGCTCGCCCGGGTGCGGATGTCGCTGATCAGCTGGTGGACGACTGGCCGGGCGGTTAGCTCCTCGCTCGCCATGTCCTCCGCGCTGCGGAGTGCCTGGTAGGCGTGCTCGGTCTTGCCCCACTGCTGGTAGGCGCGGGCCGCATCGATGAAGAGCGTGACCTTGCGTTCCATGATGTCGATGTTGTCCAACCGCACCTGGCGTGCGTAGTCGATGGCGCTGCCAGCGTCACCCAGCTCGACGGCCGCGCTCACCCGGTGCAGCAGGACGTTGGTCGGGCCGAAAGCGGTCCACTGGTAGTTGAAATCACCGCCGAGACGTTCGCCTGCCGCTCCGGCTTCGTCAAGCAGACTGAGTGCCTGGCCACGGTTCTCGCGCTTGGCTGCCGAGACCGCACCGCTCAACAGAAGGGCCCCGTACACCGATAGGGATTCCGGGGTGGGCTCGTCCATGGCACTGTCCACCCGCTCGGCAGTGCTCGTTGCCAGTTCCGTCGCAGCTTTGTAGTGGCGCTCCCGCATCAGAGCGCGGGTGAACGCCCTGGCGCTCGCACCCACCACCGCGGGGCTCTCGCTGTCCTCTGCCGCGCGCATACTTCGGTCCGCTGCGAGGTAGGACAACCCACGCTCTTCACACTTGAGCAGCAGGCTCGCCGCCACGTGGTACGCCTCCGCCCTGAGCGCATGCACCTGGATGAGGCAATCGCCCTCCATACCAGTTACCGCGTCGTCCAGGCCGCGCAGCAGTTCGGGCAGTCGCTTGGCGACCGCCGTGTAGTGGCACGCCTGGTATCCGGCCTTGGCCGCGTGTGTCCGCTTGGTGAGCTCACTGAGGCTCGTCGCCGGGGCCGTGGTTGCCCTGCCGCCTCCTGCGTACCGAGTCAGTGCTGCGGCGATCTCGTCCATGTCCAACACTGAACCGGTGGTGGCCTGGAACAGGGCAGTTCCGGCCAGTCCAACGAATTGGCGTCGCCGCACTTTCGCATCCTCCCCGGGACCTGGGCTCCTCGGCGCGGGCAGGCTCGACGCTGCTGAGTGTTCCGCGCTCTCGGGTTCAGTGAACGTGCCCGGGTTCCTCGGTGCAAGGCCGAACTGCATCCGCGAGCGGTCGGGCATGCCCAACCCGTCAGCGATCCGCTCGTACACCTCGAAGGCTGTGACGGTCTTACGGCCGTTCAGAACCTCGCTCACCCGACCTTGTGACAGGCCGGTTGCCGCCGAGATGGCCATCTGACTCGCACCGCCGTACTGGCGCGCGAACTGGAGAAGCGCCTGGACATCGCGCTTTCTCAGGAAGTCCGCTGTGTGCTCCCGTTCCCATGCCCACGACGGGATGGTGATCCGGCTCGCCGGATGTCCAGACATCGTGACTCCTCGGCGCTGCGCGTGCGGGGGACGGCCAGTATCCCTCCTTGCCATCCCGATGAGGAATGGGTTTGGAGAATCCGGATCGCGATTGTTGAACCCATGGACAGCAGCAGCGCAACCACCCGCAGGTCATGTCGCGGACGGGGCTGGAAGTCCGTCCGCCCTCGTCGCCTGGTCGTCGTGCGGACCTCCTCCGACACGGCACCTGCTAGGCGCACCGCGATGTGTCCCTTCTGCAAGGGGACCGGCAGGGACTCCACCATGGCGTCCCTGTCCGCTGGCAGCGGCCTCGCCTGCTGATCCTTGACACGACAGACCCCCGCGACGCGGTGGAAGGCGTCCGGGGGCGCGGCCAACCTGAGAAAGCAGGCTGACGTGAGCGACCTTATCGCCCGGATTCGGGCTCTGGTGACTCTGATAGGACCGAAACGACGCGGCAGGCACCACCGGACCGGTCCCCAGCCGTTCCACCTGCCCAATCCCGCGCAGGTGGAGGTGTGGCCGGCGCCCGAACCCATCGTGATGGACGGCGACGACCCCCGCGCCTACTGCCTCCAGCGCGGCCCTTACCTCGACTGGGAGCGTCGGCGTATCGCTCGTCGGGCTGAACGGGACCAGCGCGGTATCAACCTCCTGGTGCAGATCGCGCGTTCCACTCCCGCGTTCGACGGCATGGACGAGTTGCGCGACCTGGTGCGCACGGCCATCGCCATCGGGGCGGTGCGGACATGAACACCGACGCATCCGGTGCGATAGCGGACCGCGAGACGCTGACCGCGTGGGCCCGTGAACACGGTGTGCGGGTGCGGGTGGCGTGTGAGGACTGGGAGTCCATCACCTACGAAGCCGTCTCCCCCGGCCCGGACGGGACGGCCGTTGTGCAGCGGTACCGGTGCGCTCTGCCCCCGGATGTGGTTCTGCGGCGCCTGCGTCTGACCTACGTCGTCGGCCTGTGCCACGAGACGGGCAGCGGGGAGTGCAACCACGTCCGCCGCGTCGTGCCCCCGGTGCTCTCGGCCGCGGACGAGGCGGCCCGCCATGACGCAGGGCTTGTGGCTGCCGCGCTGGTGGAGGCCGAACGCCGGGCGGTGTGCGGGGCCACGGTGGACAACCTCACCGTCTACACAGTGCAGCACGCCCAGGGCTGGCGGCCCTTCTAACGGCTCTTCTCAGACTCCCGCGTGCCCTGATGTCTTTCGAGACCACGGGGCCCAGGACGCGTGGGACCCTCCGCTGGCTAGACGCTGGCGGTGCGCTACTTCGGGGAACGACGAAGGCCGGTGGCTCGGTCCATGTGCGATAAATGTGCGATGGACCGGGCGACCGGCCTTCTCTGTCTCTCCCGCAAGCTGCTGACCTGGGGAAGCTGCGGAGGGTATGGGATTTGAACCCATGAAGCCCCGTCAAGGACTTGGTGCTTTTCAAGAGCACTGCACTCGGCCGCTATGCGAACCCTCCAGGGAGAAGTGACTCTCCGCCAGACATGGTAGCCCACCGGGGCGCGCAGGCTCGCGGTGAGATCCGGGTACACCCTCCCCGTGCCGTTCCTTCGCGGCGGAGGGTGGCACTTAAGGGTTACTGGCAAGTAACATCGATCTCATGGCAAACATGAACGCCGAAACGGCGGAGATGGTCAAGTCCGGCTTCCTGGCTTCGGTGCCCTTCGCCCGGACCCTCGGCGTCACCTTCACCGACCTGGACTTCGGACGCGCCGTCATGCGCCTCCCCGACAACGCAGACCACCACAACCACGTCGGCGGCCCCCACGCCGGTGCCATGTTCACGCTGGCCGAGTCCGCCTCCGGGGCCATCGTCATCGGTACCTTCGGTGACCAGCTGGAGCGCGCCGTCCCCCTCGCCGTCAGCGCCGAGATCCGCTACCTCAAGCTCGCCATGGGCGACGTGACCGCCGAGGCGACCCTGGGCCGCCCCCGCGAGGAGGTCGTCGCGGAGCTGGACGAGGGGAAGCGCCCCGAGTTCCCCGTGGAGATCGAGCTCCGCACCGACGACGGAACCGTCACCGGACGCATGACCGTGGTCTGGACGCTGCGCCCCCACCGCAAGTAGCGCCTTCCCGGCCGCGCCGACTTCTGCGCCGCCTTCCCCGGCACCGTCCCGCAGCCGCCACGTCCGTCGCCGGAGCGCACGCGCACACGGCCGCCCCGTTCCGGGCCCTGGTCGGGCCATCCCTTCCGTCCGGTCCGACCAGGGTCTTCTCCGTTCGGCCACTCCTCGGAGCTGGGGCCGGTCGCTTGTCGGTGCCCCTGGGTAGGTTGACCTTGTACGACACCTATGAGGGGGCCGACCTGTGAAACTGCGAGTGGATCGCGACGCGTTCGCCGAGGCGGTCGCCTGGACCGCACGGGCACTTCCCACCCGCCCGGCGGTGCCCGTGCTCGCGGGTATCCGGATGGAGGTCTCCGCGGACGGTTCGTCGCTGCACCTGTCCGGGTTCGACTACGAGGTCTCCACGCGCGCGTCCGTGGAGGTGCTCTCCGAGGAGTCCGGGGCCGCCCTGGTCCCGGGCCGGCTCCTCGCCGAGATCGTGCGCAACCTGCCCCCGGGGTCGGTGCACATCGACACCGACGGCGCCAAGCTGCGGGTCGTCGGCGGCGCCGCCCGCTTCACCCTCATCACCATGCCCCTGGAGGACTACCCCTCCCTGCCGGGCATGCCCGGCCTGATCGGCTCCGTGCCCGCCGACGCCTTCGCCACCGCCGTGCGCCAGGTGGCCCCGGCGGCGAGCCGGGACGACACGCTCCCCATGCTCACGGGCGCCTACCTCGACTTCCGGTGCGACTCCCTCAGCGTGGTCGCGACCGACCGCTACCGCATCGCCGTGCGCGACCTGTGGTGGAACCCCGCGGACCAGGGCGTGGCGGTGGCCGCCCTGGTACCGGCGCGCACCCTGTACGACACCGTGCGCGGGCTGATCACCCGCTCCAACGTGGACATCGCCCTGTCCGCGCCCGGCCCGGGCGCCGGCCTGTCGCCGGGCGAGGGCATGATCGGGTTCGAGAACGGCGAGCGCCGCACCACCACCAGGCTGATCGACAGCGAGTTCGTCAAGTACGCGTCGTGGTTCCCGCAGGAGTTCTCGGCCCGTGCCGAGGTGGCCGTCGGCCCCCTGGCGGAGGCGGTCAAGCGGGTGGCCCTGGTCGCGGACCGCAACACCCCGCTGCGGCTGGCGTTCACCGAGGGCGAGGTCGTCCTGGAGGCGGGGTCCGGCGACGACGCCCAGGCGGTGGAGGCGATCGAGGTGTCCTACGAGGGGGAGCCGCTGCGCATGGCCTTCCGGCCCGACTACCTGATGGACGGTCTGACGGGTGTGGAGACCGACACCGCCTACCTCAACTTCACCGAGCAGACGAAACCCGCCGTGTTCACCGACGTTCCCGCGAAGGAGGGCGAGAGCCCGTCCTTCCGCTATCTGGTTCAGCCGTTGCGGGTGTCCTGAACAGGGCTTCGGGTCTTTTCCCGTTCCGTTCGCGCGTTATCCACAGAGTTATCCACAGGAAGGTGGCCTTCCTGTGGATAACCCGGGGTAATTGCCCACAGGGAACACCCGAACCACCCCCGGTGGACTCTCGCATTTCCGCTGCGACATGCGAAAACATCAACGAGGGCGGTTCTGTGCACAGCCTGTGGACAACGTACTGCGGAGGGTTCTATTCGCCCTCTGCCAGCGTGGACGTCCCTCCACTGCTCACCGGAGTGTCCAGACCGAGTTCGGCCTGGCGCCCCCTTCTGTAGCCCGCGCGGTAGCCCGCCGCACTGTGCGTCCGCTCCGGCCGGTGTTTGCGCAACTGGGGGAACTGCTTCTGGAACTCCTCGCGCACGCGGTTCACGTCGTTGAGCAGCACCAGTTCGGCCCCGCGCGCGGCGTCGACGCTCTCCACGGAGCCGTCGGGGCCCTCGGAGCCTTCCGGGCCGGCGGCCATTCTCTGCAACCGGGCCCGGAAGTCGCGAATGCGTTCGGCGACCGCCCGGCCGTAGGCGCGCACGAACGACCGGTAGTAGCGCTTGCGCTCCGTCTCCAGTTCCGACCGCGTGTAGTTGCGCAGTTCGCGGATGTCCGTCACATGCGACGAGCTCATGAATTTCGCCGACGACTCCATCTGCATGGAGATCGACGGCATCAGCATCCGCAGCGCGTCCAGCGCGCTCACCGTCCCGACGAGGATGATGACGCGGTCGGTGTTCTCGGAGTTGTTTCCTCTGACCGCCGATTGGCAGCCGTAGGCGGCGGCGATGTCGGCCAGTGCCCGGACCCGGGCCTTGCCGTGGCCGCCCACTCCCGAAACGGTGTAGTCCATGCGGCTGATCGCGTCCGGTTCCTCGCCCCTCTCGGCGCGGGCCTCGGCCTCCGCGATCGCGTGGCGGGTCATCAGCTCGGCGGCCTTGGCGGTGAACGCCTGGCTCTCGGCATCAGTAACCGAGGGGTCCTCCGCCATGCGGAGGAGCCCTCGGACCCGCTCGACCATTTTCTGACGAGCAGCTTCAGTCATCGGCGCCCGGTTGTCTCCCGTCGGTGAGTGTCCAGTTCCCGCCACCGGCGGGAAACACCGAGCCTAGGCGTTCTTGTTCCCAACCACCATCGCGATGAGCCCGACGGTGACCCAGATCGCGGCCGCGACGAGCAACCCGCCGAACAGTGCCCCGAACAGTCCGGCGATCGGAGCGGCCAGGATCCCGGACGCGTAGCTGACGATCGCGTACCCCGCACCGCCGACGGCAGCGGGCACGGCGGCGTATCGGAACGGGTAGGTGGCCGCGTAGCGCCTGCCCCTGCGGTCGGCCTTCTTGCGCATGACGCCGCCCACGCCGCCGATCAGGGCGAAGAAGATCACTGCGGCGGTCAGCCCGGACGTGAGGGCGCCGGCGCCCAGGTTCAGCAGGAAGAAGAGGGCTCCACCGGCCGCGCCCCCCAGGACCGAGGTGGTCCAGGGCCAGATCATCGTCGCCGAGGCGACGGGAGTGAATGCGTTACCGCGCTCCAGCGTCATGTCCACTGCTCCAGTCGAATCGCGTGACGACCGCTCTTCGACGGGCCGTCCGCTCCAGCATGCAACCTCGGGGCTCCACGCACATCAGGGCCCGTCCCTGACTTACCCCCGAGTCCGCGTTCCGGCACATCGCCGGGGTCGCTGTCACGCGGGTCTCCCACGGGGAGCCCTCTCCGTGACAACGATCAGCCGGTCGCGGAAGTGCCCGGCCCGCCGGAGTTCCCGTTGGAGGACGCGGACAGGTCGGCGGACAGCAGGGGCCAGGCGGTGCGGAACGCGGGCAGCAGGGGAAGCGTCTCCAGGCGGTCCACCGGGACCCAGCGCACCTCCTTGCTCTCGGCGTTCCCCGGCCGGAACGGCGCCATCTCCGCGACCCTGGCCAGGAACGTGTCGTAGCGCCACACCTGGAGGTCCTGCTCGTGGACGCCGAGGAGGGTGTACTCCCCGAGGTCGCCGGCGATCTCCTCGCGGAACTCCCGGACGGCGGCCTCCAGGGGCGTCTCGTCCCTGTTCCTGGCCCCTCCGGGGATGCCCCAGGTCCCGCCCATGTGCGTCCACCCGGCTCGGTGCTGGAGCAGCACGTGGCCGGTTCCGGCCATGTCGAAGGAGTGCAGCAGCAGGCCCGCCGCGCCGTAGACCCCCCACCGTCGGGACCCGTCGGGCAGGTCGACCCAGCCGTTTCCGTCGCCCTCCAGCATCACGTCCTCCAAGTTCGCGCCCTTTCCGGTCCACGGGTCACGTCCATCTTCCCGTTGACAACGATCGAACACGAACGATCATGCCCGCTATCCCCGGAACCTGTGACCCGCCCGACGGCCTCCGCGGCGATCCTGCCGGTGTGTGTCCGACCCGGTGCGTCGCAACGGGCGCACCCGGTTCGCGGGGGCTCAGGGGTTGCGCCGGCTCGGACACGGTGATGGGTGGGGGCGACGACCGACAGTGCCCCCGAAACAGCCGAAAAGGGTGACTGTCGGCGTCGGCATACCGGGGTCATTCGACGCTGTCGGGGCGTGGCATCGCCTTCTGTGTAAGGATTTTCGTGTCGACGCGGTCATTTGTGCGGAGGTGGGGCCGGAGTTGCGTTGTGTGGGTTTTGCGGATGTCCTGTCGGAGGCGTGGAATGTGTGCCGTGGAGGGTTGTCGCCTGTCCGTTCGCGCGAGCGGGAGAGTCTCCACCTGCCGCGATGGCGGGTGCGGAGGCTCCGGCTTTCGCTGACCGTCCGCAATTGGCCAATCACTGGCGATGAAGAGGTGAGGGGGAGTAAGAGTGGACGGCGCGCGAACAACGGCCGACGTCACACCGATTCCGGCGCTGTAAGAAGACTGAAAGCGTGATGGAAGAGGATCTCTCTAGTGTGGAACTCGTTCGACGCGACAGGTTTCCATGAGAGGACGGCTCGTGGTTTCCGATCAGCGCGACGTTCGTTGGACACATGCCACCCGTGGTGTGTTCTGAGGCGGGACTCGCCGCGGGTGGCCGGTCCGCCGGAGGGCGGTGAGTCCGTTTGATGCTTCACAGACGACGTAGGGCCACGTTGCGGCTCTACGCGAGTGCGGTGAGACGAGGAGTGCGTGTGCCGAAGATGTTGACCGTGGACGAGCGGTTCGAGGCGATCATCGCCGACGTGACTCCTCAGGCGAAGATGAATCCGCTCCGCGAGCCGGACCCCGAGAAGGCGGCCCCGGTCGAGCAGAAGCCTGTCGAGACCGCTCCCGAGCAGGAGAAGCCCAGCCAGGACAAGTAACTCCCGGCAGGGTCGTCCAGCGGTCACTCCGAGTACCTGAGTGGAGGGGGGTACTCGGAGCCGTTGGTATGTCCGCATTCCGCCTTTCTGCAATGTTGCTTGCTAGGGTTGCTGCTTGTGGAATTCGGCGTGCTCGGCCCCATCACCGTCTGGTCCGGAGGCCGACCGATATCGGTCGGTGGTCCGCGCCAGCGCTGTGTACTGGGAGCATTGCTGGTCCACCTGGGGCGTGAGGTCACCGTCGACCAGCTGATCGGCTACCTGTGGAGTGACGACCCGCCGCGCACCGCGCGCTCGGTCATCCAGGTCCAGATCTCCCATCTCCGTCGCATCCTCCCCGACAGCATCGCCACCACCTCGGGCGGCTACGCCCTGGACGTGGACCCCGACGCGGTCGACCTGCACCGGTTCCGAGGCCTCCGCGACGCCGCGGCCAGGGCCGAGCCGGAGGCGAGGGCCGACCTGCTCGACCGGGCGCTGGCGTGCTGGCGCGGAGTCCCCTTCTCCGGGGTCGGCTCCGAGTACCTCGACTACTCCGTGGTCGCTCCCCTGCGGGAGGAGCGCTGGTCGGCCGTCGTCGGCTGGGCCACCTGCGTCCTCGGACTGGGCCGCCACGCGGAGGTGGTGTCCCGCCTGACACCCCTGGTCAGCGAGGAACCGTTCCGCGAGCGGCTGCACCACCTGCTCATCACCGCTCTGTGGCGGGACAACGAGCGGGCCAGGGCGCTCGCCGTCTACGAGGAGTTCCGCTCCCGGCTCGCCGACGAGCTGGGGGTCGACCCGGGCACCGAGCTCACCGCCCTCCACGGCAGGATCCTCCAGGAGGACGTCGACCGGGAGGAGGGGGCGAGCGGGACGCCGACGGAATCCGGGTTTCGTTACCTGGTCCGCAACGACCTCCCCCGCGACCTCCCCGACTTCACGGGGCGCCAGGAACCCCTGCGCCAGTTGGAGGACATGGCCGTCTCCGACGACGGGAGGGCCAAGGTCTGCGTCATCACCGGCGCCGGCGGCGAGGGGAAGACCACCACCGCCGTCCGTTTCGGTTACGAGGCCGCGAAACGTTATTCCGACGGCCAGCTGTTCCTCGACCTGTACGGCTACACCTCGAACAAGGAGCCCCTCGACCCCTCCTCGGCCCTCGGCGCCCTTCTGCGCGCCGTCGGTGTCGAACCCGAGGCGGTGCCCGAGTCGCTCGACGAGCGGTCCGCGCTCTGGCGGGCGACCCTCATGGGCCGTAAGGCGCTGCTCATCCTGGACAACGCGGCGAGCTACGCTCAGGTCAGCCCCCTGCTGCTCTCCTCTCCCGGGGCACTCACGCTGATCACGACCCGCAACGAGCTCTCCGGTCTCAGCGGTGCGCGGTTCCTCTCCCTCGGTATGTTCGACGAGGAGTCGTCCCTGGAGCTCTTCGGGCGCATCCTGGGCGAGGACCGTGTCCGGCGCGAGCCCGACCAGGCCCGGGAGATCATCCGCATCTGCGGCGGGCTGCCCCTGGCGCTCAGGGTCATCGCCGGCCGGATGCTCAGCAGGCCGAAGTGGTCCTTCGTGCACGTGGCCAGGCGGCTGGGAGAGCAGAACCGAAAGTTCCGCGAGCTCCAGGTCGAGGGCCAGAGCGTCGAGGCCGCCATCGACCTCTCCTACCAGAGCCTCAACCCGGGGCAGCGCCGCGCCTTCCTCACCCTCGGCCTCATGATCGGGAGCACCATCGACCTGGCCGGGGCGTCCGCGCTCCTGGACATGACGATGGAGGACGCCGACGACACCCTCCAGGAGCTCGTCGGGATGTGCCTGCTCGACGAGCCGCAGGGCGACGTCTACCGGATGCACGACCTGATCAGGGAGTTCGCCCTGGACAGGGCGACCGCGGAATTCGAGGCGGACAGGGCCGACCGGTCGAGGGCCCGCCTCGCGGAGTACTACCTGGTGACCGCGCAGCACGCGGCGGCCCTCCTGGGCCCGCGCGTCCAGGACGCGGCCGAGGACGAGCGCCCCGGCTACCGCACCGACCTCGACGGGAGGGAGGACGCCGAGGGATGGTTCTCCCTCCACCAGGAGAACCTCGCCGACACCATCGAGTACTTCGCCTCCAAGGACAACGAGGACCGCGCCTGGAGGATGGCCGAGGCCGTGTGGCGCTTCTACGCCCTCCACGGCGAGATGGGCCTGCTGGTCAGCTCGCACGAGCGCGCGCTCCAGATCAACAACAAGCAGGGCAACCAGCGCGGTCGCGCCGTGACCCTCATCGGTCTGGGGATCGCCCACTACATCTCCGGCCGCTTCGAGGACGCGTTGGCGTACCTCTCCGAGGCGCACGACCTGCTGGAGTCGGTGGGGGACGGCAGGGGCATCATCCGCGCCCTGGGAAACCTCGGCATGGTCTACGAGCGGATGGGTCGCTTCGCCGACTCGGCGGCGGCCATCCAGGGGGTGCTGGACTACGCCGTGGAGCTCGGCAACAACAGGATCGAGGCCCTGCAGTGGGGGAACCTGGCCGTGCTGCGCCAGACCCTGGGGGAGCACCGGGAAGCGATCCGCTGCGCCGAGCAGGCGATCCTCAAATCGGTGGAGGAGGACCAGGCCGAGACGAAGGTGCTGGCCAAACGCGTGATGGGGGAAGCCCGGGTCGCACTGGGCGAACTGGGCATCGCCTTCCGGGACCTCAACGAGGCGCTCGAACTCTCCCTCCGGCTGCGGCTGGTCGGCCACCAGATCTTCGTCCGCAACTCCCTCGGCCTGGCGTACCGCGCGGCGGAGTGCTGGGACGAGGCGATCGGGGCGCACACGGAGGCGCTGACCCTCGCGGAGAAGTCGGGAGACCACAGCGGCGACGCCGAGATCCTCCACGACCTGGGCGTCACCTACGCGGTCGCGGGACGGTTCGAGGAGGCCGCTGTCGAACTGGAGAAGTCACGGGCCGTCGCCGTCGAGCGGAACGAGAACCACACGCTCGCCCGCGCCGCCCTCGCCCTGGGCGGGCTGGCCGCTCCCGCGGTGCCCGCAGACCGGGCCCACGAGCTCCTCAGGGAGGCCGAGGGGATCTTCACGGAGCTGGGGCTGGACGGGGCCGACCGGGCCAGGGAGGCCCTCGCGGCCCTCCCCGAACCCCTCAGCTGACAGGGCGTCCGGATCCCCGGGTGCGGCGCGGCTTCAGCCACCCGCCGTTGCGGCGCATGGACCACAGGGACAGGGTGACGGGCAGGAACCGCACCGGACGGGGCACCTTCGGATACACCGCACGGGTCACCCGCACGACCCGGTCGAAGCGGCGCTGCCGCGCGTCCGACCACGGGATGCCGAACTGCTCGCGCAGGTCCGGGGGGAGTAGACCGCCCGTCAGCAGGAGCTGCGCCCTCATCAGCGGACGCAGCGGCAGGGAGGCGGGGTGGAAGAGCTCCCGGACGATCCTCCGGGCCTCCTCCCCCACGCGGAGGCCGCGCATGCTCCTCTCCCAGTAGGCGTCGAACTCCTCCGGGGAGGCGGGCCACTCCTCCTCCGGCAGGCCCAGGGCGGTGGCGAACACCGACGCCTCGCGCAGGAAGACGGCGCGCTCCTCCGCGCCGGGCTCGCCGAAGACCATCGCGTTCAGGCGTGCCGACGAGTGGGCGAGGGTCGCGGCCACCCACAGCAGCAGGTCGTGGTCGAGCGCCCGGTAGCCGGGGCCGGTCACCTTCCGGTGCATGGCCCGCACGATGGCGTGCAGGCGCCGCTGCTCCTCCTCGGTCCCGTAGATCGTGCCGTACACGAAGTAGAGGGTGCCGGTCAGGCGGGCGAACGGCCGGGACGCGAAGTCGCTGTGGTCGTGGACCCCCTGGGCGACGCTGGGATGGGCGATCTGGAGCAGGACGGCGTAACCCGCGCCGCCGAGCGCGCACGCCTCGCCTCCGGACCTGCGCAGGGGTGATGCATCGGACGGTCGGCGCATGTCTGGGATGGTACGACAACGGGCCGCCGCCCGCGGAACGGGCGCGCCCTCGCGTGTCCGCGGCGCGCCGGGGACGGGGGAGGGGCCGTGTACTGGCGCACACGACCCCCATCGCATGCTCGCACGGATCAGGGGCTGAGGACGCGGAACACTCCGGGCCTGGTCAGTGCGTCGGTGTTGTCCACGAACTGGTCGATCGCGCCCACCGGCGGCCGAGCGGCCAGCTCCGGGTCCTCGACCCGCGCCATCAGGGCGCGGGTGAACCGCGCGGCGTCCAGCACCGGCCAGGGGCGCTCGTGGAACGGCCGGGGCCGGGTGTCGAGCCGCTCGGCGAGGCCCGTCCGGTTCTGCCGCTCGCCGACCACGGCGCAGGCGTCGGCGAGGGCCCCGGGCTCCGCGTCCAGCGCCCTGGCCAGAAGCGGGGTCAGCGTCCCCGCTTCGGGGAGCCGGGCGAACGCGCTGCCCAGCCACTTCGAGTACGGCGGGTAGATCCGGGACAACAGGAGGGCCAGCCGCATGAGGTCGCGGACCAGGCGTGCGGCGACCACCCGCGCGCCCAGGCCGTCGCCGACCTCGGCGCAGCGCCCGACGAACGCCTCCTCCTGGGAGACGCGCTGCCACTGGCAGGCCAGCACGTACCGCCACACGTCGTCCGGATACCAGCCCAGAGCACGGCGGGACCGTGTGAGGTCGCCGGCGGAGTCGTGGAAGACGGCACCGCCCACCATTCCGGCCAACTGCTGTGTGGGGGTGGCGAGCCAGTCGGCGGTGGCCACCCCCGGACGGGGGTCGAAGCCCAGACGATCGGTGAACCAGGCGCCGAGGTCGGCCACCTCCACGCGGTGGCGGCCGTCGGGGGCGTCGGCGTCCGGACGCCACGTCTCGGGAGGGCCGCTGCCGGCGGCGAACCTGACGGGCCATCCGCGCACCCGCCCGTGCAGGTGTTCGTCGAGCAGTTCGAGAACCCGGGCCCGATCGTCGGAGTCGGCGACGAAGAGCTGGAGGCGCGGACCCCAGCCGTGGTCGGTGGAGCGCTCCGTGTCCAGGCCGAGGACCTCCGATCCGGAGCCGATCAGCGCGGCGGCGTGGGGAAGCCCGGGGTGCGCGGTGCGGAGCAGTGGGGCGACCGCGTCCGTGTACAGGGCGCGGGACAGGTCGAGACCGGGGAGGAACTCTGGCGGCATGCGGGTGAGCCTAGAACGGTGCTCGCGGAGCGGCCACGGGGTTTTCCGCCCGGTCGGGGGGAGTGAACGGGTGGGCGGGTACGGGGTCCCGCAAGGCGGGGTAAGGGAAATATGTCTTCGAGGTTAGGTGCGGTCTCAGTCCTCCCACCTGGGGGATTGGTCTAGCGGTGGAGGGGCAGACCACGGACCAATTCTGTTAAGTGTCTTTCCAGTTCATGGGTCGCGCGATGCGGAAGCGACGGCAGTACCAGTGTGGGAACAGACCAAATGGGCGGTCGTGCCGGTGCGGCTGGAACGCGGTACCCCCTCGCAACAGGAGTCTTGACGTCCAGTTACGGGGTGCTTACCGTCTTCCGCAACGGGTGGAAAGGACATTCCGGGGACGCCCGGAGTCTCCGGGACAGTGCTGTCCGACGTTCGTGGGGGAATATCCGAGCCCTCGCGGACGCCCTCCACCCGCCTGGACCGGAAACGGTCCGGGTCACCCCCGCTACGAGACCCGACCGCGCCGCAGGGCCGGAAGGGCATCGTGACCCGAAGAGAAGGGCCCCCATGAAGACCCGCAACAGAATCCGCTCCGCCTCCGCCGTCGCCGCCGCCACCGCGCTGATCTTCACCCTCATGCCCGCCGGCACCGCCAGCGCGCACGGCTACGTCTCCGCCCCCGCCAGCCGCCAGGCGCAGTGCGCCGCGGGCGTCGTCGAGTGCGGACCCATCCAGTGGGAGCCGCAGAGCGTCGAGGGTCCCAAGGGCCTCACCGACTGTGCGGGCGGCAACAGCCAGTTCTCCGAGCTCAACGACGACAGCCGCGGCTGGAGCGTCACCGAGGTCGGCTCCAACCTGACCTTCACGTGGACCCTCACCGCCATGCACTCCACCGCCACGTGGGAGTACTTCGTCGGCGGCCAGCGCGTCGCCAGCTTCAACGACAACGGCGCCCGCCCGCCGTCGACCGTCCAGCACAACGTGGACCTGTCCGGCTACAACGGACGCCAGAAGGTCCTCGCCGTGTGGAACATCGCCGACACCCCCATGGCCTTCTACTCCTGTGTCGACGTCAACGTCCGCAGCTAGCCCGATCTGCTGCCCCGGGGCCTCGGCCCGGCCTCACGGCCGGACCGGGGCCCCGCCCCGTTCCGGGACGGCGGTGCGGTCGGCGCGGGTGCCGGGTGTCGCCTGCGCGGCGGGCCGAGGGGTCCGGCTACGCGGCCGTCAGGGCGGTGACCAGGTCGCCGAGTGCGTCGAAGCGCCCGTCGAAGGCGTCGGCGCCCGTCGGTGGATCCCCGACCGGCCGCCGGACGTAGGCGGTCCGCATACCCCTCGCGCGGGCGCCGCGGAGGTCCCAGGCGTGGGCGGCCACCATGAGCACGCGCTCGGGCGGGCACCCGGCCGTGTCGACGGCGAGCCGGTAGACCTCCGGGTCCGGCTTGTAGGCCTGGACGGTCTCGGCGGACAGGGCCTGGTGCCAGCGCAGCCCGGCATGTGCGTTGAGCCGCACCAGAGCGGTGCGGCTCGCGTTGGAGAGCCCGAGCACGGGGAACCGTGGAGCGAGCCGCTCCAGCGCGGCGACGGAGTCGTGCCAGGGGGGCAGGCGCCGGCCCGCTGTCGCTAGCCGGGCGACGGCCGCCGGATCGGAGAGCCCGGCCTGGTCGGCCACCCGCCGCGCCGCCTCCGCGTCGATCGTGTCGGTGTTCGCGTAGGCGCGGTGTCCTCGCGCGATGCGCAGCTGCTCGGTCTCGACGTGCCGCTGCCACGAGGCGAGCAGTGCGTCGACGGACGCGTCGTCGGATCCCGGCAGCGCCTCACGGATTCCCGCTCGCAGCCCGCCGGGCTCGTCGACCAGTGTTCCGAGGACGTCGAAGACGACGACCTCGATGTCGCGGATCCAGGACACGCGCTCTCCCGCTCGTCTCGACGTCACCAGTTCAACAGGTGACGATTTTGTCAGCGGAGCCGTTACCGGTCAAGATGGTGACGTGAATTTCGCGTTCGTGAGCGGCGATCCGGCCCTCGACCTGGCGGGAACCGTGGGCTCTCGTCGGGACGGGCCCGTCGACCTCCTGGCCGCTCCCGCCGACCTCGAACGGTGGGTGGCCGCATGTGAGGGTCTCCCCGACCGGGTCGCCGCCGACCCCGCAGGCTTCGCGTCCGCGCTCTCGTTGCGCGAGGCGGTCTACCGGCTCGCCCTCGACCGCGTGCACGGCAGGCCGTTCGACCCGGGCAGTCTCGCGATCGTCAACGGGACCGCCGCCGTGCCGACGCTCTCGGTCGAGCTCGGCGACGCGGGGCTGTGCGTGTCGGGAGACCTCCCCGCGGTGCTCTCCCACCTGGCGAGGAGCGCTGCCGCCGTTCTCGCCGACCCCCACGCCTGTCTCAAGGAGTGCGGTCGCTCCGGCTGTACCCGCGTCTACCTCGACCGTTCGCGCGGCGCCCGGCGCACCTGGTGCGGGATGGACGCGTGCGGCAACCGGGTCAAGGCCGCGGCCTACCGGGCCCGCAGACGGGCGTCGACCGCAGCCGGGAACCGGGTGCCCGGGGGGACCGCCTGACGCCGGTGCTCAGGAGACTCCGCGCGATGCGCTGCGCGGCCAGATCGCGGACGCTCGCCGGCGGGGATCGGCGGGGATCGGGCAGGCGGGGCCGCGGAGATGCGCGGTGGCCCCTCTTTTGCCCATGACATGACGAAGGCCGGTCCCGTAGGACCGGCCTTCGTGCTGGTCGGGGTGGCGGGATTTGAACCCACGACCTCTTCGTCCCGAACGAAGCGCGCTGCCAAGCTGCGCTACACCCCGAAGCAACAAGCCCAAGTCTAGCGGACGTCGGGAGTGGTCGCGAACGGGTTCTTGTCGGGCGGGACACGAGGGCCGCCGAGGGTCAGGGACCGGCCACGATGTCCAGCAGGGAGGCCTCCGGGCGGCAGCAGAACCGCACCGGGGCGTACGGCGAGGTGCCCAGACCCCCGGACACGTGCAGCCACGCGTCCCCGTACTCGTTCAGCCCCCACGCCCGACGCCGGTCGATCCCGCAGTTGGTGACGAGGGTCCCGTAGAACGGCAGGCACAGCTGGCCGCCGTGGGTGTGCCCGGCGAGGAGCAGCTGGTAGCCGTCGGCCTCGAACCGGTCGAGGTTGGACGGCTCGGGCGAGTGGAGCACGCCGACGCGCAGGTGTGCCGCCGGGTCGGCCGGTCCGGCGACCTTCTCGTAGCGGTCGAGCTTGATGTGCGAGTCGTGCACGCCGGCCAGCGCGATGTCGAGTTCGCCCGCCTTCAACGCGCCCTTGTGGTTGTTCAGGTCCAGCCACCCGGACGCGGACATGGCCGCGCCGAGGTCGCGCCAGGGCAGGTCCGGCACGCGGCGCTTGTTGTAGTCGGTCTTGCTGGTCCGCCAGAGGTAGCGGGCGGGGTTCTTCAGCTGCGGGGAGAAGAGGTCGTTGGACCCGTACACGAACGCCCCCGGGCGGTCGAGCAGCGGCCCCAGCGCGTCGATGAACGGCCCCACGGCGTCCGGGTGGGCCAGCGAGTCCCCCGTGTTGACGACCAGGTCCGGCTCGTAGGCCTCCAGCCCCCGGATCCAGTCGATGAGCATCTTCCGGCCCGGCGTCAGGTGCGCGTCGGACAGGTGCAGGATGCGCAGGCGCGGGCTCCCCGGGGGGAGCAGGGGAAGTTCGTAGCGGCGCAGCCGGAACCAGTTGCGCTCGATCACCGAGGCGTAGGTCAAGCCCGCGACCCCCACCGCACCCGTGATCGCGGCCGCGCGCCCCACGGTGCGCAGGAGTTGTCTGTTGTCGGCGCCCATCCGGCCCTCCTTCGTTGTCGAACCGATCGTCGCAGACCCGGGAGGTCCCGTGCGCAAACCGTTGGTGGCCCCGCCGGATACCGCCGTAGGATCGGTCCATGTCCGAACTCAAAGACCGCCTCAAGACCGACCTGACCACTGCCATGAAGGCGCGCGACAAGGTGCGCACCGGCACCCTCCGCATGGTCCTGGCGGCCATCTCCACCGAGGAGGCCGCGGGTTCCACTCAGCGCTCCCTCGGCGACGACGAGATCATCAAGCTGCTCACCCGTGAGGCGAAGAAGCGCCGGGAGGCGGCCGAGGCGTTCGACAAGGGCGACCGGCCCGACCAGGCCGAGGCCGAGCGGGTCGAGAGCGGGGTCATCTCCGAGTACCTGCCCCGCCAGCTGACGGACGACGAGCTGGCCGCGCTGGTCGCGGACGCCGTCGCCGAGACCGGTGCGGACAACCCCCGTGCGATGGGCCAGGTCATGAAGGTCGTCAACCCGAAGATCGCCGGGCGTGCCGAGGGTTCCCGCGTGGCGGCCGAGGTGAAGCGCCAGCTCGCCGGCTGATCCGGCGCGCCGCAGACGGGCGAGCCACTGACGGGCGAGCCGCTGCACCCGCGGCGGGGGGAGCCCGCCCCGTGACATGCGAGGGGGCGGCGGTGTCTCCACCGCCGCCCCCTCGACCGGTTCCTCAGATCAGGCCCCGGGTCAGCCCTCGTCCCTGCCGGGAGGCAGGTGTGCTGGCTGGACGGGGAGCCAGTCGTTGTCCGAGTCGGTACCGCTCGCGGTACCGCCGCCGGCGCTCAGGAACACGTTGACCGTGGCCCCCTCCGGCAACCGCGTGCCCGGGTCGGGGTTGACCGCGGCCACCGTGCCCTCGGACTCGCCGGACCGGACGCGGGTCTGGGACACGTTCACCGAGTAGCCCGCCGACTCGAGGGCGGCCACCGCGTCGTTCTCCGGCTGGCCGACCACGTTGGGCACGCCGCCGTTGTCGCTGGCGGGGCTGGCGTCGTCTTCGGGCTCGTCGGAGTTCGCCGGGGGCCGGGGCCCGGAGGTCGACCCGAACCTGCCCGGGGCCGACGGCAGCTGCTCGACGTCGACGCCCTCGTGGGCGCCCCGCATGGTCTCCTGCCAGATCGGGCCGGGGATCGTCGCCCCGTACACCACGCCGAAGTACCGGTCGCCGATGGTGACGTTGCGCAGCGGGTGCTGCTGCGGGCCGCGCGGGTCGCCGACGAAGACGGCGCTGGCCATCTGCGGTGTGAACCCGGCGAACCAGGCCGCCGCGGAACCGTCGGTGGTGCCGGTCTTGCCCGCCGTCGGACGGCCGATGCCGAGCGAGCTGGCCGTGCCGCCGTTGAAGGTCTGCGACAGCAGGTAGGCCACGCCGTCGGCGACGTCCTCGTCGATCGCCCGCGAGCACTCCGGCTCGATGTCGATCGTCGTGCCCGACTGGCGGTCCTCGATCTGGGTGATGGCCTGCGGCTCGCAGTACATCCCGCCGGAGGCGAAGGTCGCGTACGCGTTGGACACCCGCAGCGGGGAGACCTCCTCGCTGCCCAGCGTGAAGCTGCTGTTGGCGAGCGAGTTCTCGTTCTCCGTGAACTTGGTGCCGTCGGCGCGCTGGAGTCCGAGCGTCTCGGCCATCTCCATCACGTCGCAGATGCCCACCTGCCTCTGGAGCTGCGCGAAGTAGGTGTTGGACGACGCCTTGGTCCCGGACACCATGTTGTGCGTGGTGTTGGACTTGGTGTCACCGGAGTTGCTCGGTGTCCATGTGGCCAGTGTTCCGCCGTTGCAGCTGCGCTGGCCGGAAACGGACACGCTGGTCGGTGAGTTGAAGGAGGTGCCGAAGGGAAGCCCCTCGTCGAGCGCCGCGGCGAGGGTGATCGCCTTGAACGTCGACCCCGCCTGGAAGCCGCTGCTGCCGCCCCGGTTCGCGTCGGTGGCGAAGTTGATCGACGTCTCGCCGAGCTTGCTCTCGTCCGGGCCGTAGTTGCGGCTCTGGACCATGCCGAGGATCTGCCCGGTGCCCGGCTGGATGACCACCTCGGCGGCCACCTTGCGGGACTCGTTCTCGCGGGGGACCCACTTGTCGACGGCGGCCTGCCCGGCCGACTGGGTCTGCGGGTCCAGTGTGGTGTGGATCTCCAGGCCCGCGGTGCGCAGCCAGCGCGCACGCTCGGTCTCGTTGGGGCCGAAGCGCTCGTCCTGCTCGATCTCCTGGACGACGTAGTCGCAGAAGAACGGCTGGTCGCTGGGCACGCACCCGTTGGGCGGGGTGTCCAGGTCCAGTTCCATGTCCTCGGCCTTGGCCTCTTCGGCCTCCGCCTCCGTGATGGCGCCGGTGGCCACCATCCGGTCGAGCACGACGTTGCGGCGCTCGATGGTCTGCTCGGGGAAGAACCGGGGGTTGTACAGGTAGGGGTAGCGGACCAGGCCCGCGATGGTCGCGGCCTGGTGGAGTTCGAGGTCGCTGGCGGGCACCTGGAAGAAGTGCTGCGCGGCGGACTCGACGCCGTACGCGCCGTCGCTGAAGTAGGCGATGTTCAGGTAGCCCTCGAGGATCTCGTCCTTGGACATCCTCTGCTCCAGGGCCACGGCGTAGCGCAGCTCCCGGATCTTGCGGGCGATGGACTCCTCGCGGGCGTGGTCCAGCTCCTCCTGGGAGGTGGCCGCCTCGATCTGCACGTTCTTGACGTACTGCTGTGTGATGGAGGACGCACCCTCGGTGTTGCCGCCCATGGTGCGCATCGCGGCGCGGAGCGTGCCGGACACGTCCAGGCCGCCGTGATCGTAGAAGCGGGCGTCCTCGATGGCGAGGATCGCGTCGACCATGAGCGGGGAGACGTCGTCGATGTCGACGAGCTCCCGGTTCTGGTCGAAGATCTCCGCGATGACGCCGCCCTCGGCGTCGTAGATCGTGGACCGCTGAGGGGGCGGCGGAGTTTCAAGGTTGCTGGGCATGTCCAGGAAGCCGCTGGCGACGTTGCGCGCGGTGATGCCCAGACCACCGACGGCAGGGAGGGCGAGCGCGGCGACAAGAAGGCCCGCGATGACGCCTACGACGACCAGTTGGCTGATTCTTTGTAGCAATGTCCCCTGACCCACCCCATCAGACTAAGTGACCACGGACGCGCACTGTGGTGCGATCTGGACCGGATTGTGCGCGAACGCGCTGAGATGCCCGCTGTCGCGCGAGCGGTGCCCCCATGCCATCTTTTCACGGCTATCGCCGACCACTCGTTGCGCGGTTCGGCACACTGAGGGATCCGACCATCCGACGCGGAGCGCTACCGCGTCCTTACGCAATGGCCCGAGCGGGCCATCTTCAGTGAGATGGAAAGTGGGTCGAGTGGGTTCTGTTGGCGCGGCGCCCAGGTCCGTAATTTCTAGACAGCAGGGGTGGGCGTGGAACCACCGCACCCCACGCGGCAGCGGGAGCGTACCGTGTTCTTCCCACCCAACCAGAGCACGTGAGTGTCTGGGACCCCGGGAGCCCCGCTGACGCACGAATCGGGTGCGCACACAGGGGAGTAGGCCACATGTGGACCAACCAGTGGACGACGATGGCGCGTTGCCGAGAGGTCGACCCGGACGCTCTGTTCGTCCAGGGAGCGGCGCAGCACCGGGCCAAACTCATCTGTCAGGAGTGCCCGGTGCGCACCGAGTGCCTGGCTGACGCCCTCGACAACCGTGTGGAGTTCGGTGTCTGGGGTGGCATGACCGAACGCGAGCGGCGCTCGCTGCTGCGCAAGCACCCCGGCGTCCCCAGCTGGGGGCCGCTGCTGGAGGAGGCACGCAGGGAGGGCACGGGCGACCTCTCCCACTACGCGGACACCCTCGACACGGGTGTCGGCAACCCCTCCGGCTGACCGCCCCGCCCCGGGTCCTGTTCTCCGCGTCCCTCCCGACCCGTGTCCACCGGACATTCCTCGCCGCACCACCGCCCCCGTGGAGCACGACCGCGCCGAACGTCACACGGCGTCCGCCCGATGCTCGCCCGACGGGCCGTTCGCCCGACCCCGAGAACCCTCTGCGTCACGCTCCCCCGCGGCCACTGGCCGCGGCGGCGAGCGCCTCACCGATCCCCCGCAGCCCCGTCAGGTCGTGCACGTCCTCCGGCAGGGCGGCCACCTCGGCGATGCGCACACCCGGGTGCGCGGACAGCAGGGCGTCCCGCAGCCGGGTCTCGCGCCTCCGTACCCGGATCCGCTCGACGTGCAGCCGCAGTGCGGCGGCCGCCAGCGGATGGGCGGCGGACGCCTCCAGTGACGCGGCGGCCGACACGGCGTCCTCCTCGCTCAGGGCCGATCCCGCACCCTCCGCCGGCGGGTGGGTGCGGTTGACCACCACCCCGGCCAGCGGCATGGCGTCGGTGGCCAGCCGTTCCACGAAGTAGGAGGCCTCGCGCATCGCGTCCGTCTCGGGGACGGCCACCACCACGAACGCCGTTCCCGGTGTCCGGAGCAGTTGGTAGGTGCGCTCGGCGCGTTTCTGGAACCCGCCGAACACCGTGTCGAAGGCGGACACGAACGACCGCAGGTCGTCGAGGAACTGCTTGCCCACGATCCTGCCGATGGTCGAGGTCACCAGGTTGAACCCGGCGCCGAGCAGACGGAACGCACCGGTGCCGACCGGGGCGCTCAGGAACCGGATGAGCTTGCCGTCCAGGAACCGCCCCAGGCGCTTGGGCGCGTCGAGGAAGTCCAGCGCCGACCTGCTGGGCGGGGTGTCCACCACGATCAGGTCCCAGTCCCCCGACTGCCTCAGCTGCCCCAGCTTCTCCATGGCCATGTACTCCTGCGTGCCGGAGAAGCTGGTGGAGAGCGTCTGGTAGAAGGGGTTGGCGAGGATCTGCCGGGCCCGCTCCGGGTCCGCGTGCTCCTCCACGACCTCGTCGAACGTCCGCTTCATGTCGAGCATCATCGCGTGCATGCTGCCCCGGACGCCCTCGGGCAGGGGGACGGGGCGCGGGGTGTTGTCCAGCTCGTCCAGCCCCATGGACTGCGCGAGGCGCCGCGCCGGGTCCACGGTGATCACGACGGCGTGGCGTCCGCGCTCGGCGGCGCGCAGCCCCAGCGCCGCGGCTGTGGTGGTCTTGCCGACCCCGCCCGCACCGCAGCACACGATGATCCGTGTGGCGGGGTCGTCCAGGAGCGCGTCGGAGTCGAGCGCCTCCGCGCGGGGGCCCTCCCCGCCCGGGCGGTCGGCGCCCTCCACGACCGGGTTCACCGGCGCACCCCCTGTTCGACCAGGTGACGTGTGAGCCCGTCCAGGGCGGCCCGGTCCACGCCGCCCGTCAGGAGGGGCAGTTCCAGGAGGGGGCGGCCCAGGTCCTCCAGGTCCGCGCGCACCCGGCGCTCCAACCCGACCCGCAGCGCGTGCCCGCGCACCTCGTCCGCGAGGGACACCGCGAGCTCCCGTGGGTGTTCCACCTGTGCCTCCTTCAGCCCTGCGGCGAGTGCCTCGAGGTCCAGGTCCCCGTTGGCGGCGGCGTTCAGGGACGCGTCGTCGAGGAGTGGGGGGCGCACCATGTTCACCAGCACCATGCCCGCCCTGAGCCCCAGCGCGGAGATCTCCGCGATCCCGTCCCGCGTCTCCTGGGCCGGCATCTCCTCCAGGAGCGTCACGAAGTGCACCCGTGTCCGATCGGAGCGGATGACCTCCATGACCTTGTCGGCGTGGTTGCGGATCGGCCCCACCCTCGCGAGCCCGGCCACTTCTGAGTTCACGTTGAGGAACTGGGAGATCCGGCCGGTCGGCGGGGCGTCCATCACCACGGCGTCGTAGTGGAAGGGCGCGGTCGGAGGGGCGTCGGAGGGTCTGCGGCGCGCCCCGTGGCGGCGCCGCACCGCCTCGGTCGCCTTGCCGGTGAGCAGGACGTCGCGCAGCCCGGGGGCGATGGTGGTGGCGAAGTCCACGGCGCCGAGCCTGGTCAGCGCCTGGCCGGCCCGCCGCATCCCGTAGAACATCTCCAGGTACTCCAGGAGCGCCGCCTCGGCGTCGGCCGCCAGGACGAACACCCGTCCGCCGCCGGGAGCGGAGAGCATCTCGCGCTCCTCGTAGGGGAGCGGAGGGCTGCCGAGGAGGGTCGCGACGCCCTGGCGCCCCTCCACCTCGACCAGGAGCACACGCCCCCCGTCCGCGGCCAGCGCCCGGGCCAGTGCCGCGGCGATCGTGGTCTTGCCCGTTCCGCCCTTCCCGGTGACGATGTGCAGTCGCGCTCCCGCGCACGCATCCCCCGGATGCTGTGGTCCGTGCTCACGATCACTCACCCCAGGGAGTCTATGTGGGCGCCCGGTCGCGGGCGGGAGCGGCGTCTCTGTGGGCGGCGGGGAGCGCGGGTGAGTAGTGTGGCGGCGTTGACGTGCGGCGGCCCGCCTCGGTGGCGGGCCGCCTGTGACCGATAGGGGTAGGACGCATGAGCAAGTGGGAGTACCAGACGGTGGCGCTGCTGTCGCACGCCACCAAGCAGATCCTCGACAACTGGGGTTCCGACGGGTGGGAGCTCGTCTCCGTCGTGCCCGCCCCGCTCCCGGAGGGCACCGACCCGCGCAACCAGCAGTACGTCGCGTACATGAAGCGCCAGCTCTGATGGCCACCCCCGAGGAGCGGATCGCGGAGCTGGGGCTGACCCTGCCCGAGGTGGCGGCGCCGGTGGCGTCGTACACCCCGACGGTGCGCAGCGGCGGCCACGTGTACGTGTCCGGTCAGCTGCCGTTCGTGGACGGCAAGCTGCCCGCCACCGGCAAGGTGGGCGCGGATGTCACCGCGGAGACCGCCGAGGAGCTGGCCGCGCTGTGCGCCCTGAACGCCATCGCGGCGGTGCGCGCCGAGATCGGCGAGCTGTCCGACGTGGTCAGGGTGGTCAAGGTGGGCGGCTTCGTGGCGAGCACGCCCGAGTTCACGGGGCAGCCCGGTGTGATCAACGGGGCCAGTGACCTGCTCGCCCAGGTGTTCGGCGAGGCGGGCGTGCACGCGCGCGCGGCGGTCGGTGTGGCGGCCCTGCCGCTCGACTCCCCGGTCGAGGTCGACATGATCGTCGAGGTCCGCTGAGCGGTTGTCCGTGAGGCGGGGGCGGTCGCGCCGGGCTGTGGCGCGGCCGCCGGCCCGAGCCCCAGGAGGGTACGCCGATGCCAGAGCAGGACGCTGCCGCCCGACCCCGGCCGGCCGCCACGGTGATGCTGCTGCGCCCGGCACGGAGCGGCACGGCCGCCGGCGGCCGGGTTGCGTCCGACCGCTCGGACGGGCCCATGGAGGTCCTGCTGATGCGCAGGGTCCGCTCCATGGGCTTCGCGCCGGGCGCGTACGTCTTCCCCGGAGGCGGGGTGGACGGGAGGGACGCCGACGGCGGTCTCCCCTGGACGGGCCCGTCCCCGGAGGAGTGGGCGCGGACGCTCGGCACCGACGTGCGGACGGCGCGTGCGCTGGTGTGCGCCGCGGTCCGCGAGACCTTCGAGGAGACCGGTGTGCTGCTGGCCGGCGAGCCGGAGCGCGCCGGGGAGCCTGCCATCACCCTCGACACGGCGTCGGAGGAGTGGGAGCGGGACCGGCTGGGGCTGATCGACCGCTCCCGCTCCTTCACCGAGGTGCTCTCCGGGCGGGGGCTGGTGCTGCGGTCGGAGTGGCTGCGGGCGTGGTCGCGCTGGATCACCCCCCGGGCCCAGCCGCGCCGTTACGACACCTGGTTCTTCGCCGCCGAGCTTCCGCCGGGGCAGACCTCGCGCGACGTCGGCGGAGAGGCCGACCTCACGGCCTGGACCGACCCGTCCCTGGTGGCCTCGGAGTGGGAGGCGGGGCGTATGCCCATGCTGCCGCCCACGGTGGTCACGTGCGCCGAACTCGCCGGCTGCCGGACCCTGGAAGGAGTGCGGAAAGCGCGGCGGGATATCGTCCCCTTTGAACCGGACATTCGGGAAGTCGACGGTCAGATCCGCGTCGTCGCCCCCGACGGGGTGGACTACCCCCTGCCGAAGCCCGGCGCGGCCCCGTGAGGGTCCTCACGTCATGGTGTGGATCGCGTGGCCGCGGATAGGTTTCGGGGCGTGCCCTTCCGGCCGTCCCCCAGGCCGGTCCGGGTTCGGCGATCGAAGCGAGGTGCGATGAGGATCGACGGTTCCGGGACGCTGCGCGCCAGTTGTGTGCTGTGCCCCAACCCTGGCCCGATGACGTTGGAGGGGACCAACACCTGGATCCTGCGTGAGCCCGGTGCCCGCGGGGTCGTGGTCGTCGACCCCGGCCCCCACGACGAGCGCCACCTGGAGAGGGTGGCGCGGACCGTGCAGGAGCAGGGGGCGCAGGTCCAGATGACGGTGGTCACCCACCGGCACCCCGACCACTCGGAGGGCGCCCGCTACTTCGCGGAGCTGACCGGGGCCCCTGTGCACGCGGTCGATCCGGAGGTGCGGGTCGGCGGCCACGGGCTGTCCGACGGCGACACGCTGGAGGCCGACGGCCTGGCGGTGACGGTCGTCGCCACCCCGGGGCACACCGACGACTCCGTGTGCCTGCTGGTGGGCTCCGACAACGCGATCCTCACCGGGGACACGATCCTCGGCCACGGCACGACCGTGATCGACGGCGACGACGGTCTGGGCTCCTACATGGAGTCGCTGTACCGCTTGCAGGACCTCGTGCGGGACCGCGGCGTGCGCACCCTCCTGCCGGGGCACGGTCCGATCCTCACCTCGCCCGCCGAGGCGCTGTCCACCTACATCGCCCACCGGGAGGCGCGCCTGGCGCAGGTCCTGGACGCCGTGAACACCGGCGCGACCGGGGTCGAGGAGGTCGTGGACCGCGTCTACCCCGACGTCGACGAGCAGATCCGGTTCGCCGCGGCGTCGTCGGTGCGCGCCCAGCTGCGCTACCTGGCCTCGCGCGGTGAGCTTCCGGGGGAAGTCGAGGCGTAACCGCCGTCCGTGGCTTCGGGAGCGGGCCGCACGGGCCCGTCCGGTCGGAGGGGTCCGTCCGCTCCGGCCGCAGGCGCGGCTCCGGGACCACGGGACCCGGGAAGCGCTGTGGCCGCCCACCCCGGAGGGAGAGCGGCCACACAGCGGTGCCTGCCCGGGCGCTAGCGGGCCCGGCGGCGCATCCGCTCGACGTCGAGCAGGACGACGGCCTTGGCCTCGATGCGCAGCCAACCGCGCAGCGCGAACTCGGCGAGGGCCTTGTTGACCGTCTCGCGAGAGGCGCCGACCAGCTGGGCGAGCTCCTCCTGGGTGAGGTCGTGGTGGACGTGCAGGCCGTCCTCCCCCTCCTTGCCGAACTTGTCGGCGAGCTCCAGCAGGGCCTTGGCCACACGGCCGGGCACGTCGGTGAAGACGAGGTCCGCCATCACGTCGTTGGTCCGCCGCAGCCTGGCCGCCAGCGCCTTGAGCAGCTGGAGCGAGACGTGCGGGCGGCTCGAAAGGAACGGGCGCAGGTCGTCGTGGCCCAGCCCGGCGAGAACCGAGTCGGTCACGGCGACGGCGCTCGCGGTCCGCGGGCGGGGGTCGAACAGCGACAGTTCGCCGAACATCTCGCTGGGGCCGAGCACCCCGAGCAGGTTCTCGCGACCGTCCACCGCCGTGCGGGTCAGCTTGACCTTCCCGCTGAGGATCACGTAAAGGCGGTCGCCCTCGTCACCCTCGCTGAACAGGGTCTGTCCACGGCCCAGGCGCACCTCGCTCACCGAAGAGCGGAGCGCGGCCGTGTCCTCCTCGTCGAGCGCCTCGAACAGAGGGGCCTTCCGCAGCACCTCGTTGATCTCGTCCACCACACGTCCTCCTCAGAACCTGACCGTCAACAGTGTGACGTATATCGCACCCGGGTGTGAAACCCGGCCGTCGCCTCGGCTTGCCCGCCGGGAGGCAACGCGCCCACAACTGCCGACGTCAGCCCATGCGATCCTAGTCGTAATCAGCCTGTATCAAGGGCTGTCCGCGCCGCGTCACCGGACATTGGTTACATAATCCCGGCCATCGGCCGAAACGACGGCCGATTCCCGTAAGCATGACGAACTTACGGTGAACACGGAGGCCCGCCCTGTCGGGGCGCCTACCCTGTGACGATGCCCCGTGACACGCCTGACGCGCCATCCGCGCCCGCGGAGACCCACACCCCCACCGGTGAGAGCCGGCTCGCGCTGGTCCGCCGCGCGCGCAGGATGTACCGGGAACTGGTCGAGCTGTACCCGGACGCCCACTGCGAACTGAACTTCACGACCCCGCTGGAGCTGCTGGTCGCGACGATCCTGTCCGCGCAGTGCACGGACAAGCGGGTCAACCAGGTCACTCCGGCGCTCTTCGACCGCTACCCCGACGCCGAGGCCTATGCCGCGGCCCGGCGCGAGGAGATGGAGGAGGTCATCCGTCCGCTCGGCTTCTTCCGCGCCAAGACGAACAGTCTCATCGGGCTCGGTCAGGCACTGTGCGAACAGCATGGCGGAGAGGTTCCAGGGAACCTCTCCGACCTGGTCAAACTACCCGGTGTGGGGCGAAAAACCGCAAATGTACTGCTAGGTAATGCCTTCGATGTGCCCGGGATCACCGTGGACACCCATTTCGGGCGGCTGGTCCGGCGTTTCGGGTGGACCGACGAGGACGATCCGGTGAAGGTCGAGCACGCGGTGGGCGAACTGTTCCCGTCGAAGGACTGGACGATGCTGTCCCACCGGGTGGTCTGGCACGGGCGCCGGGTCTGCCACGCCCGCAAGCCCGCCTGCGGCGCGTGCGGCCTGGCCCGCTGGTGCCCCTCCTTCGGGGAGGGGCCGACGGATCCCGAGACGGCCGCCGGCCTGCTGCGGATGCGCTCCTTCGCCTGACCCCGGTCCTCCGAGGCGGACGTGCCGGGGACGCGGACCGGCGGGGAGCGCCGGCCACGCTTTGTACTCTGATGGTGTGATCGTTGACACCGGCGTCCCGAGACGGCCGTCCCGTGCGCGCGGACGCCTCCGCGGCCCCGTCTCGCGTCCCCCGCCGCGCGGTCGGAGACCGTCCGACGGTCGGCGGGCACTCGGACGGGCGCGTCCGTGTCCGGAGAACCCGTGTCCGGAGAACGGGGGCCGGGCCACGGCGCTCGGCACGGGATCCCCCGGGCCGGACCGCTGGATATGGTCCCACCACATGACGACCCACGGGAGCGGGGCGGGCGGCACGGAACCGGCCGCTCCGGGAACACCCCGGAACATCCCGGTGCGGCCCGCGACCGCGGCAGCACCGATCCACCACCGGCGCGACAACCCCCGGAACAGGCTCCACGTATGAACTCGACCCCGCTCTGGCTGGCCTCGCTCGCGGACGCCGCCAAGACGATGACCGTGCCCGGGCCCATGCGGCCGCCGGTGAACGGCGGCCGCGAGTCGGCCGTCCTCATCCTCTTCGGCGTCGGACACAAGGGGCCCGACCTCCTCCTCATCCAGCGCAACGCCGGCCTGCGCCGCCACCCCGGGCAGCCGGCCTTCCCCGGCGGTCGGATCGAGCCGACGGACGCCTCCGTCGAGGCCGCGGCCCTGCGGGAGGCGGAGGAGGAGACCGGGGTCGTCCCCGCCGGCGTCGACGTCGTCGGACGCCTCCCCGAGCTGTACCTGAGCTTCAGCGACTTCAGAGTGGCCCCCGTCCTCGGCTGGTGGCGAGAGCCCTCCGAGGTGCGCCCCACCGACCTGGGCGAGGTCGCCGCCGTCTCCCGGGTGCCGATCGCGGACCTCGCCGACCCGGCCAACCGGGTCGTGGTGCGCTACGGGGGCGGGGTCCGGTGGGGGCCCGGTTTCCGGGTCGACGGCATGCTCGTGTGGGGTTTCACCGGTGCGATCATCGACAGCCTTCTCGCCATGGGCGGCTGGGAACTTCCGTGGCGCGACGAGGGTCTCACCGACGTGTTCGAAGCCACCCCCCAGGGCCTGCGGCCGGTCGGGTAGCGCTGACTCTTGGAGGGCATTGTGCTCGACGTGGTCCTGATCGTCCTGTTGCTGCTGTTCGCGGTGACCGGTTACCGGCAGGGTTTCATCGTCGGTGTCTTCAGTTTCGCGGGTTTCATCGGAGGGGGCGTGCTGGCGGCCCTGGCCGCCCCGGACCTGATCCAGACCTGGGTGGAGGACCCCGGGCGGCAGGCGCTCCTGGCGATCGCCGTGGTGTTCCTGGCCGCCGCGCTCGGCCAGTTCCTCTGCTCCTACCTGGGCACCCTCGTCCGCAACAGGGTCACGTGGGACTCCGCCCGGGTCGTGGACGCGGTGGGCGGCGCCGTGGTCAGCGGGCTCTCGGTGCTACTGGTCGCCTGGTTCATCGGCAGCACGGTCGCGAACTCGGCTCTGCCGTTCGTGGCGGGCCAGGTCAAGGACTCGCGCATCCTCCAGGCGGTGGACACGCTGATGCCCGAGTCCGCCCACAACGGCTTCTCCACGTTCCGCCGGGTCGTGGACCAGAGCGCGTTCCCGCAGGTGTTCAGCGGTCTCGGCACCGGTGAGCTGGCCGAGGTGGAGCCGCCGGACCCGGACGTGCTCACCACCCCGGAGCTGATCGAGGCGAGCCGCAGCGTGGTGAAGGTGCTGGGGACCGCCCCGTCCTGCCAGCGCCGGGTGGAGGGGACCGGCTTCGCCTTCGGGGACGACCGGATCATGACCAACGCGCACGTGGTCGCCGGGGTCACCGACGACATGCGGGTCGTCACCCGGGACGGCTACCAGCTGGACGCCACCCTGGTGCTGTTCGACGCCCAGCAGGACCTGGCGGTCCTGCACGTCCCGGGCCTGGACCTGGAGCCGCTGGAGTTCACCCACGAGGCCCCGCAGGGGGGCGACGCGGTCGTGGCCGGGTTCCCGCGCAACAGCGGCTTCACGGCCGTCCCGGCGCGCGTGCGGGCCCGTCAGACGGCGCAGGGGCCGGACTTCTACCACTCGCAGCAGGTGAGCCGGGAGATCTACCAGGTGCGCGCGGTGGTGCGCCCCGGCAACTCCGGCGGGCCGCTCCTCGCCCCGGACGGCACGGTCTACGGGGTCGTGTTCGCCGCGGCCACCAACGAGCCGGAGACGGGCTACGTGCTCACCGCGGACGAGGTCGCGGAGAACACCGCGGAGGGGCTGCGGTCCACGGCGGAGGTCTCCTCCCAGACCTGCGACTGACCCGCCGTCCGGGTGGGCCCGCGTCTGCCCCGTCGGACGCCGGGCCCGCCCACGGAGGTGCGGCCCGGCGCCCCCGTCGGCGGGGTCAGGTGGGGCATGTGAGTCCTGCGCAGGTTCCGTACGCGCACCGGCGAAGCGGATGGGGTCTGAGAGCCCCCGTGCGCGGCCCTGGCCGCCCACCGCGCGGCCGGGCGGGACGTGTGCCGGGTCCCGTCCCCGCGTTCGGTGAGGGCCGTCAGAGGCGGGTCCCGCCGTGGCCGGGACCGGTGTCCCCGAGGGGTCGGTGGTGCGGTCCTCGTCGCGACCGGGCCCTGTGGGCGCGCGGTGCGTGCCCGGACCGCCGCCGCACCGGGGCGGGCCCGTGAGTGGAGACCGCTCCGTCCACAGGCGGACACCGGGTCTTCCGCCGATCAGCCCGCACCGGTTCACTGGATGTACAGGGGGACCGCTGTCGCGGTCGGCACGGTGCTGCCCGCACTCCGCCGGCCCCGAACCGGCGTCGGGGCCGGAACCGCGTCGGGCCCCGCATCCAGTCGGGCCGCACCTGCCGGGCCGCACCTGTCGGGCCCGGGTGCTCGCCCCTGGGGAGGCCCGATCCCGAGGATCCCGACCCCGTGGGCCCGTCCCGGTAAAGCCCACACCCTGTCGGCCCGCGCCCCCCGTGGGGCCCGCGCCCCGGCCCCGCCGACACCGCGCACGCGAACGGGCGCCCTCCCCGAGGGGAGGACGCCCGTACCGACGTCTGTTGACCGCGTCCGGACCTAGTTGGAGCTGGGGTCCGGCGCGTGCTCGTTCGTCAACGGCCAGCTCATGCGCACGACGGTGCCCTTGTCGCTGGGGTCGATCTTCACCTCGTCGGCGAGACCGGTGATGACCGCCAGGCCGAGGCCGGGGGAGAACCCGGAGATTCCGCCGGGAGGAGTGTCCTCACCGTCGAGGAAGAGCCCGTCCAGCATGGCCGTGTTGACCGTCTCCACCGTGTCCTTCGCTGGGGCACGGTCGGAGACGACGACCTCGAAACGTTGTGCCGCGCTCCCGTTGGCGCGCAGGGTGAGGCTCGTGGGGTCGGTGCGGGAGTCCGACCCCGGATCAGGCCCGTTGCCATCGATCAGCTGGAGCAGGATCGGCTGTGTGGGGCAGTGCAGCTTGTGTGCGGCCACCGCCCGGGAACACGCCTCACCGACCGCCAGTCTGATCTCGTCGATCGCTGAGGCGGCGATGCCCGCCCGCCGTGCCACGGTCGCGGCCATGAGCCGTGCCGTGCGCACGTGGGCGGGAAGCGCGCTGATCGTGAGCGTGATGGTTGCCATCGCTCGCTCGGGGCTACTTCGCGGAACGCTTGTCGATGGCTTCCTGTACCGAGCCGTGAATACCGAAGACCTTGGTCAGACCGGTGATCCGGAAGATCTTCAGGATGCGCTCCTGGGTACAGACCAGGTCGAGCGTCCCGTCGTGCGCCCGGACGCGCTTGAGCCCGCCCACAAGCACACCGAGGCCCGTCGAGTCCAGGAACTCCACCTTCTCCATGTTGACCACGAGGTGGAAGTTACCCTTGTTGACCAGGTCGATCAGCAGCTCGCGGAGCCGGGGCGCGGTATAGACATCGATCTCACCCTCAACGACGACGATCTCGGTGTCGCCCTCGGTGTAATGATCAAGCTTCAAGTCCACTAGTCCTCCAGCGCCGAACCGCGAAAAAATCGCGAATGATCTCTGCCGGGCGTTACCCCACCAGCACGCATTCAACCACGGGTGTCGAGTGCGTCTTCCTGTGATGAACAGAAAAACCGTGACACCGCGCCACTCTTCCCCCGGATGTCACACTGAAACCGATGTCCCGGTGCGGCACCCTTCGTCGGAGGCCGTGGTGACTACCGAACACGCACCTGTGAGGAGGGGTCTCGGATGAGGCGATCGGAGCCCGTGCTCCCCGGTGTGTGGCGTGACGATACCCGGTACCCGCAGGTGACCCACATCGAGCAGGTGGCCCGTAACGAGGGCGTGAGCGGGGAGTGGCCGGGGTGGACCGCGCCCCACCTGGTCGAACGGCTCGCCGAGAGGGGGATCACACGTCCGTGGTCCCACCAGGCTGAAGCCGCCGACCTCGCACGCTCGGGCCGTGATGTGATCATAGCCACCGGTACCGCCTCGGGAAAGTCACTTGCCTTCCTCATGCCCGCTGTGGACGCGGTTGACGCCGGCGGAACCGTGCTCTACCTCTCCCCCACCAAGGCACTCGCCCAGGACCAGTTGCGGTGGATATCGGACCTGGGTCTTTCGGACATGCGGGCGGCGGTCTACGACGGCGACACGAGTGTCGAGGAGCGCTCCTGGGTGCGCGAGCACGGCAACTACGTGCTGACCAATCCGGACATGCTCCACCACGGGATCCTGCCCCGCCACGGGGCCTGGTCGCGCTTCCTGCGCAGGCTGCGCTACGTGGTGATCGACGAGGCCCACCGGTACCGGGGCGTCTTCGGGTCGCACGTCGCCCAGATCCTGCGGAGGCTGCGCAGGATCTGCGCCCGCTACCGGTCCGAGCCGGTGTTCGTGCTGGCCTCGGCCACCTCCGGCAGCCCGGCGGAGAGCGCCACCCGGCTCACCGGGGTGCCCGTCACCGCGGTCAGCGAGGACGGCTCGCCCCGTCCGGGGATGTCCGTCGCCCTCGTGGAGCCGGAGCTCACCGACCTGACCGGCGAACAGGGGGCGCCGGTCCGCCGGACGGCCCCGTCCCAGGCCGCGGAGATGCTCGTCGACCTGGTGCGGGACCGGGTGCGCACCCTGGTGTTCGTGAGGTCGAGGCAGGGGGCGGAGGTGGTCGCGTTGACCGCGCAGCGCCTCCTGTCGGAGCGGGGCGACCACGATCTGGCCGCCAGGGTGGCCGCCTACCGGGGCGGCTACCTGCCCTCCGAGCGGAGGGAGCTGGAGGAGGCCCTGCGGTCGGGGGAGCTCCTGGGGCTGGCGAGCACCAACGCCCTGGAGCTGGGCGTCGACATCAGCGGACTGGACGCCGTGCTCATCGCGGGATGGCCGGGGACCCTGGCCTCCCTGTGGCAGCAGGCCGGGCGCGCGGGGCGGCGCGGCGACGACGCCCTGGCGGTGTTCATCGCCCGGGACGACCCGTTGGACACGTACCTCGCACACCACCCGGAGGCCATTTTCGGCCGGTCCGTCGAGGCCACCGTCCTGGACCCGGAAAACCCCCACATTCTGGGTCCGCACCTGTGTGCGGCGGCCCAGGAACTGCCGATCACGAAGGACGACTTCACTCTCTTCGGGGAGACCACCGAGGACCGCCTGGCCGATCTCGTGGAGAGGAATCTCTTGCGAAAGCGCCCACGGGGCTGGTTCTGGACGAGCAACGAACGGGCAAGCGACCTGGCCGATATCCGCGGGGCGGGTGGTCCCCCGGTGCAGATCGTGGACACCGCCAGCGGCCAGCTCCTCGGCGAGATCGACGAGGCCGCCTCCCACGGCACCGTCCACCCGGGCGCGGTGTACCTCCACCAGGGGTCCACGTACCTGGTGGACGATCTCGACCTGGACGAGGGCGTCGCACTGGTCCACGGCGCCGAACCGCCGTACAGCACCTGGGCGCGGGACACCACCGACATCACCGTGCGCTCGGTCCTGCGCCAGGAGACGTGGCCGAGCGGCGCGACCGTGCACTTCGGCGAGGTGGAGGTGGTCCGCCAGGTGGTGGGGTTCCTCAAGCGGGATGTGCGCACGGGCTCGGTCCTGGGGGAGCAGTCGCTCGAACTCCCCGAGCGGACGCTCCACACCCGCGCGGTGTGGTGGACCCTGCCGGCGGAGGGCGAGGCGAGGCTCCGCGGGGAGGACGTGGCGCTGCTGGGCGCGGCGCACGCGGCCGAGCACGCCGCGATCGGCATCCTCCCGCTGCTGGCGACCTGCGACCGGTGGGACATCGGCGGGGTCTCCACCGCCGTCCACGGCGACACGGGCAAGCTGACGGTGTTCGTCTACGACGGGTACGAGGGCGGTGCGGGTTTCGCCGAACGGGGTTACTCCGAGGCGCGCGCTTGGCTCACCGCGACCCGTGCGGCGATCGCCGACTGCGAGTGCGACCAGGGGTGCCCGTCGTGCATCCAGTCACCCAAGTGCGGCAACGGCAACGAGCCCCTGAGCAAGTCCGGCGCCCTGCGCCTCCTGGACGAGGTGCTCGGCGGGAACGGGGCAACGGCGCCCGGCGCGGACGCGGCGGGGGCCTGAGAGCGGCTTCCCGTGTACGGGGGAAGGGCTGTCCACAGGCTGTGGACGGTCAGTCGATCCCCCCGCCCCGCGTGGGACCCGGGGGCAGCGGCTGCCAGGACTCCGGACGGAACCGCGGTCCGCTCAGCGGGGTCGGCGTCGCGACGCGCTCGGCCGTCCCTGCGGGTGGTCGGGGGTATGCCATGCCGTCAGCCTGCGATCCCCGCGCGACGCGGGTCCGAGGGTTTTCCACAGGCTGGGGAAGGGGCTTCCGGAACAGCCTCCACCACCGGAACCTGGAGATGGGCGCCGACACTCCGTCCGCCCCTCACCAGGGAGGTTCCATGTTCGCTCGCGTAGGCACGCCACCCGGTTCCACCGCACGGCCCGGGGACGACGACGGGATGGCCACCGCCGAGTACGCGCTCTGCGCGGTCATCGGAGCCGCGTTCGCCGGGGTCCTCTACGTCATCATCACCAGCGGCGAGGTCAGGAACGCCCTCACCTCGCTCGTGGTCGATGCGCTCAGCTCGGGTTTCTGACCGCGGGTCGGTCACCGTGGAGGCGGCGCTCACGCTCCCCTCCCTGCTGCTCGTCCTGGCCGTCTCGTTCGGGGCCGTCCAGGCCGCCTCGGCCCAGCTCGCCTGCGCCGACGCCGCGCGTGTGGGGGCCCGGGCCCTCGCCCGGGGTGAACACGACGACCGGGCCCGGACCTTGGCGCTGACCGCCGCGCCCCGTGACGCCGACGTCCACCTGTCCGAGGACGGGGACACCGCCCGCGTCACCGTACGGGCCGAGCTCCGGCTCGGTCCGATCGCGTCACCCCTCGTGGTGGACGGCAGCGCCGCCGTCCTCCTCGAACCCGGGAGCTGACCACGTGCACTCCGACTCCGGCTCCGCCACCGTCTGGTGGGCGGGCCTGGGCGCCCTGCTCTGGTTCGTCACCCTCGCCGTCCTCGCGACGGCGACGGCACGGCTCGACCGTGACCGCGCCACCACCGCCGCCGATCTCGCCGCACTCGCGGCCGCCGCCGGGCTCGTCCGAGGAACGGAACGCGCCTGCGCGGAGGCCCGGGACACCGCAGAGGCCAACGAGGCTTCCCTCGAATCCTGCGTCATCACCGGCTCCACCGCAGAGGTGGTGGTCTCGGTCCCGTCGTCACTGGTGGACCGCGACGTCCTGGCGCGCGCCCGCGCCGGACCGGTCCACGAAGCCGTCTCCAGCGAGGAAGTGCCATGAGCCCCGCCCCCGTCTCCGTGCTGCTGTGCGCCCTCCTGTTGGGCGGCTCTCCCCAATCGGATGACTACGCCCCGCCGCCCTGCCCGACCGCCACCGAACCCGCGTCGCGCGAGGCGGACCACGCTCCCGCCGCCTGCGCGTCCCCGTCCGCGAGCCCCTCCGCCCCGCGTCCCGCCGACGCACGGCCGGCGGAGTCGCCGAGCGACCCCGGCCCGCGCCCGGCGGCGGCTCCGTCCCCCGTCCACGAACCCGTCGTCCGCTACACGGCGGAGGCCGCGCACCCCGCCGCGACCGCCGCGCGGGCCGTCGGCCACACGTCCACCGCGATCCTGGTGCTCCTGTGCGTCGCGGTGCTGGTCATGCGCCTGTCCGTCGGCTGGCCGCGCTTTCCCGACCCGTACCTCGGCCGGCGGCGCCGCTCCCACGACCGGGAGGGCTACTGACCCGTCGCCATCCCGAACGGACCGACTGCGCACGTCTTCGCACGGCGGACGGGGAACCGCCGTACCCTCCGATGTATGGGACACCGACACCCGAGCAGGCTCAAGAACTCCGAGGTGAGCCATGCGCGCGCACGCTGGCTCCTGAGGGCCGAGCTTGCCGGGTGCGAGGAGTGCCGCGGGGAGGGAGACCGGGAGGCACTGGCCGACCTCGCCTCGGGCGGCGTCTTCGACTCGTTGATCACCGGTTTCGTGCTCTCCCGGGTGCAGCAGTGGCGTGTGCCCGGCCGCGCGCCCGAGTACCCGGCCACGGTGTACCGCATCGCGCCCGTCGACGAGCGCGACTTCTGGCGGGAGTCCACCCAGCACTGCATGCGGGTGTGCACGGTCGAGGGGGCACGGGGAAGCAGCGTGGACACGGTGCCCGCGCTCAGGGAACTCCGGCTGATGTCCACGGCCGACCGCACGTTCGTCCTGGACGACATCATCGACGGCCTCAGCGAGGACGAGGCCTGACCGTGAGGAGGGGGCGGCCTCTCCGACAGGTCTGCCCCACGCCCGACCGACACGGCATCACCCGAGCGGCCCGACTCCACAGGAGCCAGGCCGCGTCGGTCGTGCCCGCCCTCCGAGCCCGCCCCGCCCGTCTCCCACGCGCCTCTCGCCGCCTTCGCCTTCCACGCGCCCCCTACGGCCTTCGTCCGATTCCTGCCTTCGTCCGACTCCCGTTTCCCCTTCCCCTCGGGGTGAACCGGGCCGGGCCGCGGGGAGGTGAGGAGCGTCCGCCCGCCGCACGCTGCGGTACCGGAAGCCGGTGGGGCCGCCCGCCCCGTTCGCCCCCCGCCCCGTTCGCCCCCGGGTCGCGGACCGGTGCCCGGAGATCATCCGGCGGACCGGGAGAGAGAAGACGGACCCGCGCCGGCCGCCCTGTCCGGAGGGCTGGCTCTCTCCCGGAGGATCCCGCCGCCCCGGGCGGGAGACCGGCGGGGGGTCAGGTCCCCAGCGCTCGGGACAGCAGTTCGGCGGCCATCGGGACGATGCCGATCAGCACGAACGCGGGGAGGAAGCACAGGCCCAGGGGAGCGACCACCAGCACCCCCAGCCGCTCCACCCGCGCTGTCGCCCGGGTGTGCAGGGTCCGACGAAGGTCGGTGGCATGGCGGTCCAGCAGGTCCGCGACCGGTGCCCCGGTGTCGGCGGCCCGTGCCAGGTCCCGCCCCACCGCGGCCAGCGGCGCGGGAAGGGCGGAGCGCCGCCACGCCGACACCGGGTCGGCTCCCAACCGCAACTGGTCGGCGACCGCGCCCAGTTCGTCGCCCAGCCTCCCGCGCGCGGCCCCGGAGACCGCGGTGAGACAGACCGGCAGGGTCGCGCCCGCCCGGATCCCCGAGGACAGCAGACCGATCACCACGGGCAGGTCGGAGGTCACCGGAAGCCGCTCCGGCCGGTGGCCGGCACGTCGGGCACGCACCCACAGGGCAGTGCACCCCCCGACTGCGAGGACGCCGCCGACCGGTCCGAACAGGGTGGCCGCCGCGGCCACCGCCGACACACCCCCGAGGGTGAGCGCCAGGGCCCGGAACGGCAGCCCGGACCGGTGGGACGGTCCGCCGTCCCCTCCCGTGCCGGGCAGCCGTGTCCGGAGGACGCGGCCCCCGCCCGTCGACACCCACGCCGCTGCGGCGCCGAACAGCACCGCGGTCACCGTCAACATCCCGTCCCCTTCCCTTCGTGTCGCCTCGTGTGCTGTTCCCGCCCTGCCGCCGTGCCGCTCTCCGGGCCCGTCCCCGCTGGCCCCGTCCGCCCTCTCTACCCGCGTGCCCGAATCGCCCCTGTCGGGTCCTCGCCCGCCTCCCGCCCCAGCCCTGCTCCCCCCCCCGCTCGCTCTCACGCCTCTCTCCGGTCCGCCCCCGGGCCGACTTCCGACGGCGCCGGTCGAACGGCGACCGCTTCCCGGCGATCGCTCCACGGCGAGCCGTCACGGTGGAGCGGTCGCGGAGCGCAGCATCCGCAGCGCCCACCAGAAACCCACCAGGTCCAGAAGCACGCCGCACACCAGGCAGACAACCCCCAGCGGGGTGGTGAACAGGAACACCAGCGGGGAACCGCCGAGACCGGAGGACATGAGAACCCCGGCCACCGGCAGGCACGTGAGGACGATCGCCGTCGTCCGCGGGCCGTTCGTCCGCGCCTCCGCCTCGGCCCGCTGCTCCTCCTGTTCGGTGAGGTTGGCGGCCAGCGCGTCGACGACCTCCGCCAGACCCGCCCCGGTGTCCGCGGCCACCTCCCAGCACACGGCCAGATAGGCCAGCGCCCACAGGTCGGGGTCGCGTTCGGCCTCATGGCGCAGGGACTCCGCGTCGCCCACCGCTCCCACCAGCGGGCCTGCCTCGGCCGCGGCGATCCGCAGCGCCTCCTCCGGTGGCTGGCCGGCACGCAGTTCGGCGGCCAGCACCCGGCACAGCGCGATCACCGCGTTCCGGCGTCCGGAGCCCTCCCCGGGGCGCCGCACCAGCGGCACCAGCGGCACCCGGAGCACCGGCCCCGTCCGGCGGGCCGGACGACGCGGGCGGACCAGTGCGGCGCCCAGCCGGGTGCGCTGCGGCTCCGGGACCGAGGACAGCAGAACCAGGAGCCCCGCGCACGCCGCGCACACCATGAGCGCGGTCACCGCCGCCGCCACCCGCCGCCCAGCCGGGCCGTCACCTCCTCGGCCCCGGCGTGCTCCCGGGAGGTGCCGTCCCGGTCGAAGGACACCGCGGGCACCGCGCGTACGAGCCCGGCCGGGTCGCGGCGCAGCACTCGGAGTTCGGCGAGGCGGCGGTTCCCGGAGTCGCGCACCAGGTGGACGATCATGACCCTGGTGGCGGCGAGCTGGCTGTGCACCGCGGCCCGGTCCAGGCCGGCACCGCACCCGAGCGCCTCCACCCTCGCGGGCACGTCCCCGGCGCCGTTGGCGTGGAGGGTGCCCGCGCCGCCCTCGTGACCGGTGTTGAGCGCGCCCAGCAGGGACACGATCTCCGGCCCTCGGGCCTCGCCCACGACCAGCCGGTCGGGTCGCATGCGCAGGGCCTGGCGGACCAGGACCTCCAGGGTCACCTCGCCGCTGCCCTCGATGTTGGCCGGACGGGTCTGGAGCCGCACCACGTGCGGGTGGTCGGGCCGGAGTTCGGGGGAGTCCTCGGCGAGCACCAGGCGTTCGGCCGGGTCCACGAGGGACAGCAGGCTCGACAGGAGCGTGGTCTTGCCCGTGCCCGTCCCGCCGCTCACCAGGAAGGCGACGCGCGCGGCCACGAGGGCCCGCAGCAGGTCCGCGCCGCGATCGGTGACCGTGCCGTGCTCGGTCAGCCGCTCCAGGGTGAAGACCCGCCGGGGCGGAAGGCGCAGGGACACGCACGCCCCCGCGGGTGACACCGGGGGCAGCACCGCGTGCAGCCTGGCGCCGCTGGGAAGTCTCGCGTCCACGTAGGGCACGGCGGCGTCCAGACGTCGCCCCGCCTGCGCGGCCAGCCGTTGGGCGAGCCGCCGCACCGCGTCCGCCGACTCGAACCGGACCCCCGCCCGGCGCAGCCCGCCGCCGTCGTCCACCCACACCTCGTCGGGGCCGTTGACGAGAATATCGGTGACCCCGGAGGTCATGAGCTGCTCCAGGGGCCCCGCGCCGGACAGGTCGGCGGCCAGCCGCCGGGTCATGGACAGCACCTCGGTGTCACCCAGCAGGCCTCCCTCCGCCCTGAGCGCTGCCGCGACGCTGGAGGGGCTCACCGGCGCACCGGACGCCACGAGCCGGTTGCGCACGGCCTCCACCAGCGGGCTCACCGGACCGGTTCCAGGGAGGGGAGGTCCGCCACCACTCGGTCGGCGAACCGGGCCAGCGGCGAGCGCGGGTGCCGCGCGGGTACGTCCCCGGCCGCCAGGAGCCGGTCCAGCCGGGGCTCCTGCGGCAGGTCGGCGCCGAGTTCGAGGCCGAGGGAGGTGGCCACCACGTCCGCGCTCAGGTCTCCCCGGGCGCCGCGCACCACGACACGGACGACCGCTGCCTCCTCCCGCAGGCGGGAGACCACCCGGGTCGCCGCCACCACCGAGGGCACGTCCGCCGGGACGACGACGAGCACCAGGTCGGAGCGGTTGAGGAACACGACGGTGGCCGGGTCGAACGAGCGAGGCAGGTCGGCCACCACCAGGTCGGCGCCGTCCCGCGCGCTGGACAGGGCGGAGCGCGCCGCGCCGACCGGCAGCGGAACGGGGGGAGCGGGGTCGCGCGCCCAGGTCAGCACCGACACCCCCGGAGTGCCGGGCAGCCCCGCCCGCAGGTCCTGCCAGCGCACGCGGCCGCGACGTCGCACGAGGTCGCACCAGCCGGTCTGCCGTCCCGCCGCTGGCGGGGGCGCGCTGTCACAGCCGAGGTAGAGGTCGGGGCCGCAGCCGAGGGGGTCGGCGTCGAGGAGGGCGGTGTCCCGGCCGACGCGGGCGCCCGCGAGGGCGAGCGCGACCGCGAGGAGGCTGGTCCCGGCGCCGCCGCGGCCCCCCATAACCGACACGGTGGGAGCTGGTGCCGCGGTGGGTGACGCGGCCCGGGCGAGGAGCCCCACCAGGACGGACTCGTCCCTGGGCAGGAGGAGCGTGCTCCGATCGGCAGCGGTGGAGGCGGCGGCAGTGCTTCCGCCGCGGGCCGGGGTCTCCGCGTGCACGGGGTCCCCCGCCCCGCCCGGGGCGCCGTCCTCGGAGGTGCGCGTCACGAACACGTGGCGCCCCGGGGGCGGGTCGGCGGTGCGCAGGGACGCGCGGAGTTCGGCGCCGACCACCACGAGCGGTGCGTGCCGCCACAGGCTCAGGGCCCGGTCGGTGGTCCGGGCGACGGCGACCTCGGTGGCGGCGGCGGTGGCGAGCCTGAGCAGGTCGTCGAGGAGGAGGGGGTCGGCGGTCGCGATCAGTGGGCGTGGTCGGGGGTGGGGACGGGGGTCCATCGGGGCCTCCGGGGGAGGGGGTCTTTCTTCGACCTTCGCCGACCGGAGGACGCGGGAGAAGCCCCGATCCGAAGCTGTGGACAACGTCGGAGGGGTGCGGAGCGCAGGGGGAGGACGCCGTGCGGCGGGGGAGCGGGGGACGGCGCGGGGCGGGGTCCGAGCAACCGCGGGGAGGAACGGCCGCCAGAGCAACCACGCGGAGGCACGGGGTCCGAGCAACCACCGGGAGGAGGGAGGTCGGAGAGGCCCCACCTGGCGGGCGGGATGCGTACACGGGGGCGAATACGCATGCCCGCCCGGCAGGCGAGTGGAGCGGGCGCGGGGTCTGCCTCCACAGGGGGAGCGAAAGCCACCACGCGAGTTCCGATCCTGGGGGGAGGACCGGGCCCGCTCTTCGGAAGGGCCTACAGAGAGACCTGCTCTCACGACCACCGAAAGACCGGAATCGCCGACGTTTCCCGGAGAACGGGATGCAGAGAACCCGAAATGGGGTGCGTACGGCGGAGTTCGGGCGGATCGCACCGAACCGTCGTTCAACGACGGAACAGACGCTACCACGCGGTGCTGTGTATTGGTTCGGGAATCCAGGAAGAAAAGTTGGGTCAACCACCTTTCCGGAGGCTGGACCCAGGCGTAGAAAGAAAGCAGATGGTGGCTGAGAACCACCCCGACACGGAAGCCGGGAACCCACGCACCACCCGGCCGCGTGTGGCCCGTCTAGGCCCGACAACTGGATGTACTGCCTGGCCAGACTATGGAAATGGTCGCTTGCTAACCCGGTGGAACGTGTCGGAGACGGCGCCCCGAGACACAGGTGGGGCGCCGTTCGTCATGCGCGCGCGGACGCGTGTAGCAATCCGGAAACATTCAGGGGCGGACGGACGTGCCCGGACGAACGTGGATCACGTCACTGTTGGTTGATAAATGAACGATTAACGATTCAACCTTTCCCGCCGCGCTCAACCCCGTTTGAGGGCCTCACAGGTCGCCAGCGAGTCCTGCGCTCCGGCGCGGACCGCCCGGCAGCAGTAGACGACCCACTCCGCGACCCCCTCGGGGGTGCCGCCCATGTAGGCGCGCAGGGCGGGGCCGTACTCGTCCCGCAGCGTCTGGTGCCCGAGTTCCGACGGCACCAGCGACTTCGGGTCCAGGCCCCTCTCCACCAGGGTCAGCCGCTCGGCGGCACGTGCCACCAGGCCGTCTCCCCAGCCGAACGGCCGGATCGCCATCAGCTCGCCGTGCACCAGCGCCGACGTCACCAGCGCGGGGACGGACGTGCGCGCGTCCAACAGTGCGTACAGGCCCTCCAGGCGGGCGAGCGCGACCTCCGGCGCGGGGGCGGGGCCCAGCTCCAGCGGGTCCTCGACGCGTTCCCCGGCGAGTCGGGGGCGCCCCAGGGCTTCGTCCGACACCGCCTCGGTCGCCGCGAGCGTGTGCAGGCGGGCCAGGGCTTGGCGCGGGGCCTTCGGCCAGGTGTCGACGAGCACGCCCAGTTCGCCGGACACCCGCAGGGCTCCCTTGATGCGCGTGTCGTACACGTGCCCCTCGCGGATCTCCTCCATCGAGACCTCGGCGCCCTCCAGCGCCGCTGACGCGCACGCGCCGCGCAGCGCGGACTCCATGGACACGTCGCTGCTGCGGCGGCGCAGGATGCGGTGCCCCAGCAGCCGGTCGACCAGGGTCCGCGTCTCGGCGACCGCGTCGCTCACGCCGGGCAGGCCCGCGATCCGGGACAGTGGGTCGGAAGGGGAGGCAGAAGTCGATTCGCTCACGGAGTACAACACTACGCGCCGGTAACACCGGCCGCCCACTCCCGTCGGACCCGGACCCCGCGACCGCTCGTCGCAGACCGGTGACCGTTCACCGGCCGTTCGCCGCTCGCCCGCCGGTCCCCGGCGACGCGCTGCACCCCGACTGTTCACGCGGTATGGACCGCATGATTAATTGGGTGTGAACCAGCCAACGTAAGGAGAATCACAGTGGCCGACAGCACTCCCCCGAGCCAGGAGACACTGTCCAACCTTCTCCACGAGACGCGGAGCTTTCCCCCGCCGCCCGAACTCGCGGCCGAGGCCAACGTGAAGGCCGAGGCCTACGAGCGGGCCGCGGAGGACCGTCTCGGTTTCTGGGAGGAGCAGGCCCACCGGTTGCAGTGGGAGCACCCCTGGGACACCGTCCTGGACTGGGAACCGCCGTACGCCAAGTGGTTCGTCGGGGGCAAGCTCAACGCCTCCGTCAACTGCGTGGACCGCCACGTGGCCAACGGCCTGGGCGAGCGGGTCGCCTACCACTGGGAGGGCGAGCCCGGCGACACCCGCAGCATCACCTACGCGGAGCTGAAGGACCTGGTCTCCCAGGCGGCCAACGCCATGACCGGTCTCGGTGTCGGCAAGGGCGACCGTGTCGCCATCTACATGCCGATGATCCCCGAGACCGTCGTCGCGATGCTCGCCTGCGCCCGCATCGGCGCCGTCCACATGGTCGTCTTCGGCGGCTTCTCCGTGGACGCGCTCGGCCAGCGGCTGGACGACAGCCAGGCCAAGCTGGTCGTGACCGCGGACGGCGGCTACCGGCGCGGCAAGGCCAGCGCCCTCAAGCCCGCCGTGGACGGTGCGGTCGCCGACCGCCCCGCCGTGGAGAACGTCCTCGTCGTCCGCCGCACCGGCCAGGACGTCGAGTGGACCGACCGCGACGTGTGGTGGCACGACGTGGTGGAGTCCCAGAGCACCGAGCACACCCCGGAGGCGCACGACGCCGAGGATCCGCTGTACATCATGTACACCAGCGGCACCACGGCGAAGCCGAAGGGCATCCTGCACACTACGGGCGGCTACCTCACCCAGGCGGCCTACACCCACTGGGCGGTGTTCGACCTCAAGCCCGAGACCGACGTCTACTGGTGCGCCGCCGACATCGGGTGGGTGACCGGCCACTCCTACATCGTGTACGGACCGCTCGCCAACGCCGCGACCACGGTCCTGTACGAGGGAACCCCCGACACGCCGCACCGCGGGCGCTTCTGGGAGATCATCCAGAAGTACGAGGTCACCATCGCCTACATGGCGCCCACGGCGATCCGCACCTTCATGAAGTGGGGGGACGCCATCCCCGCCGAGTTCGACCTGTCCAGCCTGCGTGTCATCGGCTCGGTGGGCGAGCCCATCAACCCCGAGGCGTACGTCTGGTACCGGGAGAACATCGGCGGCAACCGCACCCCGGTCGTGGACACCTGGTGGCAGACCGAGACTGGCGCCATCATGGTCAGCCCCCTGCCCGGCGTGACCTCCGGCAAGCCCGGCGCCGCCATGCGCGCCCTTCCGGGGATCGTCGCCGACGTCGTGGACGAGGAGGGCAAGTCGGTCCCCGACGGCGAGGGCGGGTTCATCGTCATCCGCGAGCCGTGGCCCGCGATGCTCCGGGGCATCTGGGGAGACCCCCAGCGCTACAAGGACACCTACTGGTCGCGCTTCGAGGGCCTGTACTTCCCCGGTGATGGTGCGAAGAAGGACGAGGACGGCGACCTGTGGCTCCTGGGCCGCGTGGACGACGTCATGCTCATCTCCGGCCACAACATCTCCACCACCGAGGTCGAGTCCGCGCTCGTCTCGCACCCGCGGGTGGCCGAGGCCGCGGTGGTCGGGGCGGCCGACAAGGTCACCGGCCAGGCGATCGTCGGCTTCGTCATCCTGCGCGACGGCGGGGAGGAGGTCCCGGAGGAGCTCGTCCAGGAGCTCCGCAACCATGTCGGCACCTCGCTCGGCCCGATCGCGAAGCCCGCCCGCCTCCTGGCGGTGCCGGAGCTGCCCAAGACCCGCTCCGGCAAGATCATGCGGCGACTGCTGCGCGACATCGCCGAGGAGCGGGCCGTCGGTGACACCTCCACGCTGACCGACTCCTCCATCATGGACGTGATCGCCAAGCAGCTGCCGTCCGTCCGCAAGGACGGCTAGGGCCCCGCACCGGGCGGTGCCCGGTCCTTCCGGCCGGGCACCGCCCGGAAGGGCTTGGGCGGAGGTCCGCGACCGACACCGCCCGGTGCCGGGCCACGGGGACCGTTCCCCGGACACGGCCCCGGCACCACGCGGACGGCCGCGTACTCACCCGCGTGACGAAAACGGACCGGTGTCGTTGTGCGTGCCGTGAGAGACACGGGTGGTGGCGCATGTGCGAGGATGCGGAGGATCATCCGCGTGTTCGGACCGAGAGAAGGGAACCCCCACGATGGTGGACAAGCCGGGTACCGGCGAGCCTGACGCCGCCGGCACCGACCGTTCCATCGGCGCGCTGGTCTCCGACGCCACCGACAACCTCTCCCGGCTCGTGCGCCTGGAGATCCAGCTCGCCAAGCTGGAGGCCAAGGCCGACGCGGTCAAGATCGGCAAGGGCATCGCCGGGTTCGCGGTCGTCGCGGTCCTGGCCCACATCTTCGTCATCCTGCTCTCGGTGACCATCGCCTTCGCGCTGTACGAGCTGTTCGCGCTGCCCGCCTGGGCCTGCCTCGGCATCGTCACGCTGTTCTACCTGCTCCTCGCGGCGATCTTCGCCCTGTACGGCCTCGTCAACTTCCGCAGGCGGCAGGGGCTCCAGCGCACCGCGCTGACCACCTCCCGCCTCAGCGGCATCCTGCGCGGTGAGATCCGGCCCCCCAAGCCCGGTGACGACGTCGACACCCCCGACACCGCCGGGGCGACCGCAGCGACGGCGCGGTAGCCGCACGCGGTGTTGGACGACTCGGCCGCGTACGTCGACGGCCCGTGGACGCATCGGACCGTCAACGCGGCGGGGGCGCGGTTCCACGTGGCCGAGGCCGGCGAGGGGCCACTGGTGCTCCTCCTGCACGGCTTCCCCCAGTTCTGGTGGGCGTGGCGGTCCCAGTTGGTCGCCCTCGCCGCGGCCGGGTTCCGCGCGGTCGCGGTCGACATGCGCGGCTACGGGGCCAGTGACAAGACCCCCCGCGGCTACGACCTCGTCACCCTCGCCCAGGACGCCGCCGGTCTGGTCCGGGCACTGGGGTCGCGGGACGCCGTCGTGGTGGGCCACGGCGTGGGCGGCCTCGTCGGCTGGACGATGACGGCCTACCACCCGGTCTCCGTGCGCGCATTGGCAGCCGTCTCCTCCCCGCACCCGCTGCGCACCGGCAGGCTCATCGCCTCCGGCGGCCCCGGCGTGCGCCACATGGTCCGGGCCCAGGTGCCGATCCTCCCTGAGCACAGGTTCCTGGCCGACGGGTGTGTCCGTGTGGGCGACCTCCTGCGCGACTGGTCGGCCCCCGGGTGGCCCGACACCGAGGCCGAGGAGCAGTACCGGCGGGCCTTCGCCATCCCGAAGGTCTCCCACTGCTCACTGGAGTACCACCGCTGGATCTTCCGGTCGCGGTGGCGTCCGGACGGGCTCCGCTACAACGCGCGCCTGCGGCCTCCGGTCCGCGTCCCCGTCCTCCAGGTCCACGGCGACCTGGACCCGGTGTGCTCCCCCGAGACGGCACGCGCCTCCCGGCGCCTCGTGGCGGGGGCCTACCGTTGGGTGCGGATTCCGGGTGCGGGACACTTCCCGCACGAGGAACGCCCGGAGGAGGTCTCCCGAGCGCTCGTCGGGTGGCTGGGGGAGATCGGCGGCGAACAGGCTGACGGAGCCCGGGAGGGCGACGGGGAACGGCGGTGAGGCAGTGATGGCGACGGAGTCCGCGTCGGCGGGTCGGGACCGGAACGAGACCGGACGGGCGCAGAACCAGCGACCGCGCGACCGCTACGGGCGGCCGCTGCCGCACGGCAGCGCGGGTGAGGTCGAGCGGGTCCCCGATGACGCCGTCTTCTCCGCCGAGGAAGGGCTGGAAGAAGCCCAGCGGCTCCTCGACGGAGGGTACGCTTTCACCGCCCACGAGGTTCTCGAAGCCGTGTGGAAGTCCTCGCCCGATCCCGAACGGGAACTGTGGCGGGGCCTCGCACAGGTGGCCGTGGGCGTCACCCACGCCCAGCGCGGCAACACGGTCGGTGCCGCGCGACTGCTGCGGCGGGGGGCGGACCGGGTCCGTGAGTTCGGACCGGACGCCCCGCACGGGGTGGACGTGGCCGGCGTGGCGGCGTTCGCACGCGGGCTGGCGGACGACCTGGACGCGGGCCGGGCCGGGCCGGGCGACGGGATCGACCCGGCGGGGATGCGCCTGCGCGGCGAGTAGGGACGGCGGGGCGGAGCCGCCGGGACCGCGAGCCCGCGGAGACGCGCGGAGGGCACGCCTCAGGGGAGTGCAGTGGTCCGTCGTGGCCGCTGGTAGCGGTGTGGCTGATGAGGCCCATTCCGGATTCATGCCTTTATGAGTGCTTTAACGTTAACATGGCATTAAGATATTATGCGATGTTATTCAAGGTTAATATCACCTAATAAAGCGATTTATCCTGCTTCTGGGATCACCGTAAGATCACATCTTTGGTTTGTCTTGGGGAAATCCCGAATCGCCACTCACCTTTATTCGGAATCGTGCGTAGAATCCCCGGATCACCGCCCGTGAGAGTGCAGCGCGGACGGTGTGCACCACAACCAAAGGTGGCACCGCTTCGACCCCGCCAGGCGTGCTGTCGGGCCAGCTCAGGCTCCTTCCGGACGGCGGTACTTCCACTGGCGGCGCGCTGGACCGACGCCCGCGGGGCGACCGTTCCCCGCGTTTCCTGTGGACGGGGCCGAAAAGGTCGTGCCCGTCTCAAGGAGGACGGATTGTCTGGGCTCAACCTCGCCGCGCCAAGCGGCACGGCCCTATCACTGGCAGGCACCGACTTCACACTCGTCATCGTCGTCATGGTGGTGGCCCTTCTGGCCCTCGCCGTCGCGGGGATGCTTGTACGTGAGGTCCTCGCCGCGGAGCAGGGCACAGAGCGGATGCGCAACATCGCGCTCGCGGTCCAGGAAGGAGCGAGCGCCTATCTGACACGACAGTTCCGCACCCTCGCGGTGTTCGTCGTCGTCATCCCGCTGCTGCTGCTCCTCCTGCCCGCCGACTCATGGGACATCCGGATCGGCCGGTCGATCTTCTTCGCGCTCGGCGCCGTACTGTCGTCCGTCACCGGGTTCATCGGCATGTGGCTGGCCGTCCGCGGCAACGTCCGCGTCGCGGCGGCGGCCCGGGGCGGTGACGTGGCGTCCAACCACAGGGCCATGCGGATCGCCTTCCGCACCGGTGGCGTCGCCGGCATGATCACCGTCGGCCTCGGCCTGTTCGGCGCCGCACTCGTCGTCGTCCTCTACCGGGGCGACGCACCCATCGTCCTGGAGGGCTTCGGCTTCGGCGCCGCCCTCCTGGCCATGTTCATGCGTGTCGGCGGCGGCATCTTCACCAAGGCCGCCGACGTCGGCGCCGACCTCGTCGGCAAGGTCGAACAGGGCATCCCCGAGGACGACCCCCGCAACGCCGCCACCATCGCCGACAACGTCGGCGACAACGTGGGCGACTGCGCGGGCATGGCCGCCGACCTCTTCGAGTCGTACGCCGTCGTGCTCGTCGCCTCGCTGATCCTCGGCCGGGTCGCCTTCGGCACCGAGGGCCTCGTGTTCCCGCTCCTCGTCCCCATGATCGGTGTCATCACGGCGATCATCGGCATCTTCCTGGTCGCCCCCCGCGCCCGGGACAGGTCGGCGATGACGGCGATCAACCGGGGCTTCTTCATCTCCGCGGGCATCTCGGCGGTTCTCGTCGTCGGTACCTCCCTCTGGTACCTGCCCAGCAGCTTCGAGGAGCTCTCCGGAGTCAGCCCGCAGGTCCTGGCGGAGATCGAGGCGTCCGGCACCGCGCCCGACCCGAGGTTCATCGCGATCGCCGCCGTCCTCATCGGCCTGGTGCTCGCCGCCGCCATCCAGCTGCTCACCGGCTACTTCACCGAGACCGACAAGCGCCCGGTCCGGGACATCGGCGCGAGCTCCGAGACCGGTGCGGCCACCGTCATCCTCTCCGGCATCTCCGTCGGCCTGGAGTCGGCGGTCTACTCCGCCCTGCTCATCGCCGGAGCCGTGTACGCGGCGTTCCTCCTCGGAGGCGGCTCCATCACCCTGAGCCTGTTCGCCGTCGCCCTCGCCGGCACCGGCCTGCTCACCACCGTCGGCATCATCGTCGCGATGGACACCTTCGGCCCCGTGTCCGACAACGCCCAGGGCATCGCCGAGATGTCCGGAGACGTGGAGGGCAAGGGGGCGGAGATCCTCACCGGCCTCGACGCCGTCGGCAACACGACCAAGGCGATCACCAAGGGCATCGCCATCGCCACGGCGGTCCTGGCCGCCACCGCCCTCTTCGGCGCCTTCCGCACCTCGGTCCAGGAGCAGCTCGGCGGGGGCGAGGAGGCGTTCTCCCTCTCGATCGACCAGCCGGACGTGCTCGTCGGCGTCATCATCGGCGCCAGCGTGGTGTTCTTCTTCTCCGGTCTGGCCATCATGGCCGTCGGCCGCGCCGCGGGCCGCGTGGTCCTGGAGGTGCGCGAGCAGTTCCGCACGCGTCCCGGGATCATGGACGGCACGGAGCAGCCCGAGTACGCGCGGGTGGTCGACATCTGCACCAAGGACTCGCTGCGCGAGCTGGTCACCCCCGGCCTCCTGGCGGTCCTGGCGCCGATCGCGGTCGGTTTCGCCTTCGGCTACGCACCCCTCGGCGCGTTCCTCGGCGGCGCCATCGCCGCCGGTGTGCTCATGGCGGTCTTCCTGTCCAACTCCGGCGGCGCCTGGGACAACGCCAAGAAGCTCGTCGAGGACGGCCACCACGGAGGCAAGGGATCGGAGGCCCACGAGGCCACGATCATCGGGGACACCGTCGGCGACCCGTTCAAGGACACGGCCGGCCCGGCCATCAACCCCCTGCTCAAGGTCATGAACCTCGTGGCGCTGATCGTGGCGCCCAGCGTGGTGATCTACGCGGACAACGTGGTCCTGCGGGTCGTGGTGACCGTGATCGCCGTGGGCGTGCTCGTCGGCGCGATCCTCTGGTCCAAGAACCGTGGCGCCGGGAACGAGACCCAGCTCGCGGAGCTGGGCGGCCAGTCCGCCCCCAAGACCGCCCCCGAGGCCGGGGACGGTGGAGCCTCCGCCGGGGGAGACGGGGCCTCGGCCTCGGACGGGGCCTCCGGGGACGAGGGATCGGATCCGAAGGAGTCCGACCACAAGGAGGAGGCGCACGCCGGAGACGGCAAGTAGCGCAACTGCCAGGTCGCGGCCGTCCGGGAACCCCGGGCGGCCGTCGCCGTGTGCGGGAGGGCCCCTAACCTGGACTCGCGGGGGGTACCTCTCGTACGGACGACGCAGAAGGGGTTGCAGATGTCAGGGGTGAAGGGACTGCTCGTCATCCTGGCCGTCATGGTGGGGTTCATCGGCGCGCTCGCCGCCGTCGCGAACAGCCTGACGCCATGAGCGGCGCGCGCACACTGCTGCTGATGCGGCACGCGACGGCCGAGCACGGCCACGGGGCGGACTACGAGCGCGGCCTCACCGACCTCGGCAGGGACCAGGCGGAGGCCGTGGGGCGGTTGCTCTCCCGGCGGGGATACGTCCCGGACCACGTCATCTGCTCCGCCGCGAGGCGCACCAGACAGACCCTGGACGGCGTGCTCGGGGCGATGGACCTGGAGTCGCACCCCGAGGTCGACTACTCGGAGGCGGCGTACTCGGCCGGTGTGGACACGCTCCTGGAACTGCTGAACAGGGTCGACGGGGAAGCGCGCACGGTCCTGGTCGTGGCGCACAACCCGACGGTGGCCCAGCTGGCGGCGGGATTCGTGGGGAACGACGCCCTGGTGTCCTACGCGCCGGCCACGGTCGCGGCCGTCGACCTGGAGGTCGAGTGGCTCTACGCGGCGCCGGGAACGGGCTCCGGCACCCTGCTCAACTGAAGTGACCCAGGTCACGCACGCCCCAGGTTGCCAGTGTCGGGGGGCAGGGGTAATGTTCTCCGAGTCGCCTCCGACCGGCCCAAGGTCGCAAGGAGCTGCGGCATCCTCCTCCGGCGAAACGGACGCATTGGCGGCCGTGCCGGAAACCTGATTCACATCCGATCCAGACTCCGAACCTCGCGGTTCGAGCACTGCCCGGGCCATGTAAACTCAGGGAGTCGCTTCAAAAGCCAAGTCCATTCGGACAAAAGCAAACGAAGCAAAACGGGCTTTACCCCGATCACGAACCACAAACCGCCGATTTGGCGGGGCGCGGAACACCTGATAAAGTAAAGACACAACAAAGCGGAAACGCAGACGCCTTCCACGGAAGAGCACACGGTCCACCAGGATCGGG